>CAKTTT010000005.1 GCA_934615635.1 uncultured Eubacteriales bacterium
GAGGAGGGGACTCACGACGAGTTGATGCGCCGCGGCGGGAAATATGCCGACTTGTTTCAAGTACAAAGCCAGTATTACAAGGAGGGAGAAACGTGCAGCAACTAAAATGGATCTACAAAGGGATAAAGGAGATCCATCGTATTCGTCCCGGGTTAATGGGGATGACCCTCATACGATCTGTTACGGGCTCTCTTTTTCCTTTTATTAATATCTATATGTCTTCTGTTATTCTCAATGCCATTGTATCCCGAGAATCCATACAAGTATTGACCGGATACGCCATACTTACAATTGCATTAAATGCCGCCTGTTCCCTCATAACCGCCATATTGAACTCTGCTGTAAATCTGCGTCAGGCCGATTTTTCCCATTTATATGAACGCCATCTGGCGCAAAAGACCATCGATCTGGATTTTGCAGATCTGGAAAACCCCGAAATATTTCAAAAGAAGCAGCATATACAGGATGTGCGGAATTTAAATTCAGGTGGGATTTGGAAACTGTTGGAGGCGTTTCCTGGAATAATCAGCAGTCTCGTTACCGTTATCGTATCCATTTCCCTGACAGCCCAGCTTTTCTTTACCTTTGATCAGATTGACGGGAATCGTCTTTTACAATTCATCTGTTCACCTGCAGGTTCTGTCATCCTTATTCTTTTGATCGTCTTGTGCATCTTCATAAGTATGTATACAAATTCCACTGTGACTAAAAAAATGTATAAGATTATGGATGGTTTCCTTTTCTTTAATCGGGTATTTTCCTATTATCTGAATAACTATATCTCTTCTTATCATGCTGGTAAAGATATCCGCCTTTACAATCAAAAGGGCTTGATAGAAGAAGAATCCAATGCGCTGTTCGCTGAGGCCAACCGTACTTTTGACCGGTTAACCTGGAATCAAATCCGCTATTCCGGCTTAAGTATGATCGCTTCTGTAGTCGTCTTGGCCGCTGTATATCTTTTCGTTGGTTTAAGGGCGCTTGCTGGATTATTTTCTGTAGGAAATATTTTACTTTATATCAATAGCATAAATCAGTTTATTGCCGGTATGACCAACACGATGACGCATTTGACTTCCCTGCGTGTTAACAAGGAAGCGTTGATGAACTATTTTGATTACATGGAGATAGCTCCCAGCTTTCAGTCGGGCCATCAGTCGGTAGCTCGCGGAGAAAAAGAGAGCTATGAAATTGCCTTTTGCAATGTCTCGTTTCGTTACCCTGGGACCCAGAAGGATGTCCTTAAAAATATATCCTTTACCTTTAACACCGGAAAAAGGACGGCATTGGTCGGTGTAAACGGCAGTGGTAAAACCACCATTATCAAGCTGTTGTGTCGCTTGTATGACCCTACCGAGGGCAAAATCCTTCTGAATGGCGTCGATATACGTTCCATTGAGTATGAGGACTATATTGCATTATTCAACGTGGTGTTCCAGGATTATAAATTATTGGCCTTTCCTTTGGGGCAAAATGTAGCGGCCTCTTTAGAGTATGATGAAAAAAAGGTAATCTCGTCTTTGGAAAAAGCGGGATTCGCCGAAAGGCTTTCTAAAATGGACAAATATTTAGAGACGCCCCTCTATAAGGATTTCGATGAGGATGGAGTGGAAATCTCCGGCGGAGAAGCGCAGAAGATTGCTATTTCTAGAGCGCTATATAAGGAGGCCCCTTTTGTCATACTGGATGAGCCAACTGCCGCCCTGGATCCAGTTGCCGAGGCGGAAATTTATGGAAGACTGAATACAATTATTGAGGACAAAACGGCTGTTTTCGTATCGCACCGCTTATCCTCCTGCCTATTTTGTGATTCTATCCTGGTTTTTTCGGATGGACAATTGGCCCAACAGGGGTCTCATCAGGAATTGTTATCCGATGAGACGGGAATCTATCATTCCCTGTGGCATGCGCAGGCGCAATATTATACCTGAACATGAAGCGAAACACCATTGAATTTGAAACCTTTGCAGTTTCAGAGTTCAATGGTGTTTTAATCAGTGCCGTATTTAAGCGGATTTTCTAGGCTGCTTTCTCTATTGGAGATAAGGTGGAATAAGTTGCGCAAATTGAAAAACAGATAAAAAGGAGACATAGTTTGCGCTCTCCTTTTAGAATGGTGGTGTGGTAACTTCATTCTATCAGAGCGCACTTTCCTTGTCCTCGCAAGTGATCATGCATTTGGGTAACCATGTGAAGGAGACCCTCCGAAAAAGGGCCTCCTTCGTCGTTTATCCGGATGCCGTCGGGAGATGTTCAGGTGTTCATCGGGGCGGCAGGTACCTGCCCACCTGTGGAAGGGGCGGCTACCTTTATCGAAATACTGTCAGGCAAAGGCGGGCGGTTGATCGGGAACCGGCAGGGGAATTTCGCAGGAGAGGGCAAAGGAATAGAGAATGCACTGCCGGACGGGCAGCTCCAGAATACGCTGGAGGGCATAGGCGTATATATGCAATTGCTGACGGTATCGCTCCGCCAGTTCCAGCGGCGTTTTCACCCGGTCGGTCTTGTAGTCCACGATTACAAGACCGTTTTTTTCCTGGAACACGCAATCGGCGATACCCTGGATCACCACCAGCTCCGCCGCCGCGCTCTCCGGCGGTAAGGCGTCCGGTGGCAGAAAGCGGGCTGCCGGAATGCCGATGGTGAAGGGATATTCCCGCATACAGCGGGGGGAGGCCTTGATTCGCTGATAAAGACGGCTGCCAAAGAACCGTTCCACCTTCTCAAGCGGTATGCTGTCTCCCTGCTGAGGGGTGAGGAATTCCCGCTCCACCAGCCGTCTCACCTCCGCCTGGGGATCGACGGCCGCCGCCTCAAAAGAAGCGAACTGCATGAAGGTATGCAGGGCGGTGCCCCGCTCCGCGGGGGTCAAGCCGGCCCGGCCAAGAAAAGCGGGGCGCTGGGTGGCGACAAAAGCGCTGCCCGTTGGCTCCGGGGAAGCCTCGGAGGCCCCCAGCTTGGCGGGGATTTTCCCGAAGGATTCAAAGGGATAACGAAACTGCAGCCGTTGAGCCAGCATTCGGTATAACGGTGCATCCGCCGGCGGAAAAAGAACTTCGGCCTGTTCCGCCTTGGCGGGCGCGGGAGCCCGCACCACGGAGATGTTCCAGGGATGCGCCGCCGGAAGGACGGCGAGATCCTCGCTGTCGGCCAGCCGACGCAGATGCTCCCCAGAGGGGTGGCGCAGCGCGGCGGACAGCACCCAGTCGCTCATGCTCCGGGCGGAGAGGACGAGATAGGAAGGGAGGGCTTCCTCCTTCCCCAGCGCGGCGGCCAGGCGGTTCAGCTTGGCGGAAGGATCCTTGACGGACATGGTCATCAGCAGTTTCTCCTTAGCGCGGGTCATGGCGACGTAAAGCACCCGCAGTTCCTCCGCCCGCTCGCTTTTGCGTATGGCAAGGGATACCGCTTGACGGGAAAGCGTGTTGATTTGCCGGAGGGTTTCCGGATCCCGGCGGACCAGGCCGATGCCCGCCTGGGGATGCAGCAGCAGGTCCCCTTTAGTGGAATCGGGATTGAACAGGCCGCCCATTCCAGCCAGGAAAACCACGGGGAACTCCAGCCCCTTGGAGTTGTGGATGCTCATGATCCGCACCACGTCCGCATGTTCCGAAACGGTGGAGGCGGGCGCCAGATCCATATGCTGCTGTTCCAACCGGTCGATATACCGAATGAAGGCGGATAAGCCGCGGAAACCGTTCTGCTCGAAGCGGCGGGCGTAATCATGAAGCAGGCGGAGATTGGCCACCCGCTGAGGGCCGTGCCGACGGGCGCCGGCCACGGCCAGCATCCCGCTTTCCTCATACAGCCGGTGGATCAGCCGGTCGGCAGGCAGGGTGGCTGCCAGGGTTCGATAACGCTCCATATCCGCCAGAAAAACCGCGCATTTGTCCTTCAGGCCGGGAAGGGGCGCCTCCCGCCCTTTGCTCATAGCGCGCAGAGCGGCATATAAGGGCGCGTGCCGGTCGGGCAGGCGGATGGCCGCCAGCTCGTCCGGCGTAAAGCCGTAAACCGGGGAGAAGAGCACCGCCAGCAGCGGCACGTCCAGCAGCGGGTTGTCGATCACCCGCAGCAAAGATAGGGCGACCGCGATTTCCGGAGCGGAAAAGAAGCCGGCGGAGGTGGCGGTCCATGCCGGAATGCCGCAGCGCCCCAGTTCCTCGGCATAGGCGGCGGCGTGAGCGGCCTTGCTGCGCAGCAGGATGCAGAAATCCCCATACCGGGCGGGACGCGCGGCTCCCTTTTCCGTCACGGGAAAGCTCTCCATCAAGGCCTTTATCCGCATGGCGATCACCCGTGCCTCCGCCGCATCTCTGGTATCCTCCTCCTCGTTGAGGGAGGAATCCACCAGGAGCAGCTCGGCGGCGCAGTCTCCGCCCGGGGGATAAACCGCGGAGGGAAGCAGGGCCTCCCGGTCGTCGTAGGCGATGCCGCCCGCTTCCCGGGTCATCAACTGGCGGAAAACGAAATTGACCGCCTCGGTCACCTCCACACGGCTGCGGAAGTTGTTCCCCAGGGTAATGGAGGCCGGATAATGCGCCCCATCATAGGGGGGATAGCTGTCCCGGCGGCGGATGAAGATCTCCGGCATAGCCTGCCGGAAGCCGTAGATGCTCTGCTTGACGTCGCCCACCATGAACAGATTGGCTTCCTCACGGGAAAGGGCGCTGAATAAAGCATCCTGAGCGGCGTTGGTATCCTGATATTCATCCACCAGCACCTCATCGAACCGCTCCGACAGCTCCCGCGCCAAAGGGGTGCGGCGGATGGCGCCGTCCTCATCCCGCTGGATCAGCAGCCGCAGGGCGCCGTGTTCCAGGTCGTTGAAGTCCACCATGCGCCGCTTTTTCTTCTTTTCGGCGAACCGGTCGCCGAATTGGCGCACCAGAGTAAACAAAACGGAAACCAGCCGTTTGACGGCAGCCATATCCTCCCGGCACTCGGCTTCGGCGCCGCACAGGGTGCCGGGGAGCTCCTTCACCCGTTTACGGGCCTCATCCCGCAGCGCCTTCACGCGTTCCTTCCGCTGCTCGTCCTCATATTTCCGCAGCACCCCCAGCCGCCCGAAAGAAGCGGCCTCATCCAGCAGCCCGGCGCAAGCGTCCCAGGAGCAGCCGGCGAGAGAGGCGGCCGCCGCCTCCAGAGATTCGGCATCCCGCTCCAGCACGCCGCCGTAAGCCTCCTCCATCTTCGGCTCCTCCGCCGCGATCCGCCGCGCCTTGCGCAGCAGGGAGGCGGCGTAGCGCAGGGTATCCGCGGCACTATCCAGGACGATGCGGCCCCAGGGGGTGTCCGGAAGGGGGGTGTCCGTTTCGAAAGCCGCTTCCTTCTCCGCCAGCCATTGCCCGGGAAAGGGATGGGACTGAACGAAGCTGTAAATCCGCCGCACGGTTTGCACAAGCCCCTTGTCGTCTCGGCCGGAGCCAAGCAGGGCCGCCAACTCCAGAAAAACCGGTTCCTTCTGCCGGTAATGCTCCTCCAGCACCTCCTGTAAGGCTTCCTCCTGGAGCAGGGCGGTTTCCGCTTCCTCCGCCACCTTGAACTGAGGGGACAGGTCCAGCAGATGGAAATACTCCCGCAGCAGGTTGGCGCAGAAGCCGTGGACGGTGCTGAAATTCGCCCGGGGAAGCAGAAGCTGCTGCCGCTGCAGGCGGCGATCTTCCGGGTTCCTGGAAATCAGCTCGGTCAGCTCGGCGGAAAGCCGCTGCTTCATTTCCGCGGCGGCGGCTTTGGTAAAGGTGACCACCAGCAGCCGGTCCACGTCGAGGGGATGGTCGGGATCGGTGATCAGACCGATGACCCGCTGCACCAGCACGGAGGTTTTCCCGCTGCCGGCGGCGGCCGACACCAGCACGGTGCCGCCCCGGGCCTCGATGCATTGCCTTTGTTCCGTTGTCCATGATCTCGCGCTCATATAAGGACTCCTTCAAAGGAAGATGGGGATAGGATGGATTTCTGTCGGATTCGTTGCCGGATCAGCCCAGGAAGCGGGCGATGGCCCCGTCTGTCGCTGCCGGATTCAGCTCGCGTATCCGATCGATCACCTCTATCCGGGCGACGGAGGGATCCAGGCCTGCCGCTTCCTCCTCCAGGGCGTCGCCGAAGAAGCGGGAGGCGGTGCAATAGGTCGTGACCGGCCAGCCGTAAGGCGCGCCGGAAAGAGAGGTTTTCCGCGCCTCCCCGCTGACGACAATAAACAGCTCCTTTTGCAAAAAACGCAGGGCGCCGTCAAAACGGGACCGATCTTCCTTGCCGATTCCCAGGGCGCTTCGAAGCTGTACCATGTGGCAATGGGGTTCCTCCCGGATGCGGTCGTACAGCGTTTTCGCCATGCGGGGAACCAGCCCCTGCGCATAGCGTTCCTCCATTGTCCGGCCCTGCCGCCGCACACTGATGAAGCGGGGCAGCCATTCCCGGGTGATCCAGCCGTTTTTGCCGAGAAAGAATTTCCCCCCGGCGAATTCCTCTCGTTCGGTCACGGCCCGGATGCGCCAGATCCAGGGGTCGGTTTCCGGATCTCCGGTGTGATGTCGGAGATTCGCCTGAAAGAGAGAGGAAAGGCTGAAAACGCCCTCAGCGTTATCGCCGCCCATGGAAAATCCGGCTTTCAGCAGATCGGCGCAAAATTCCTCAAAGGTGCGGATGGGAACCAGCTTCACGGTTTATATCTTCCTTTCTCGCAGGGAGCGGCGAATAACGCTGCGGTTTCCGTGGCGAAGGGGCGTCCCGTCCCCCGAAGCGGAAAAGGGCGGTTCAACTATTTTTTCCGTCCAATATCCTCTATTCCCACCACGTCGGTGTAGGCCGCCAGGGCTTGATCCAGCAGCAGGGCGCCCAAAGCGCCGCCGGTTCCCTCGCCAAGGCACATACCGGCGGTGAGGAGAGGGGAGAAGCCCAGCGCCTCCAGCAGCAGGCGGCCCGCCGGCTCGGCGGAACAGTGGGAGGGCAGCATATATTCCCTTGAGAGCGGAGCCAGCCGGGCGGCGCACAGGGCGGCTGCGCCGGAGATCACGCCGTCGATGAAGGCGGCCAGTCCCCGGGCGGCACATCCGATATATAGTCCGCACAGGGCCGCGATATCCAGCCCGCCCACCTTCGCCAGCACGTCCAGCGGATCGCCGGGATCCGGCTGGTTGAGAGCGATCGCCCGCCGGAGAACCTCGATTTTGTGGGCCACCCTCTCCGGCGTCCCGGCTCCGCGGGCGGTCACCGTTTCCAGCGGCTTGTCCAGCAGCAACGCGGCCACCGCGCTGGAGGTGGTGGTGTTGCCGATGCCCATTTCCCCGGTAATGACAATTTGTATACCCTCGTCAGCCGCTTCGGCGGCAGCGGCTATGCCCGTCTCCACGGCGGCGCGGCATTCCTCCGGGGTCATGGCCGGCCCGGCGGCGATATCCCCAGTGCCCCGGCGGATCGTCCGGCGCAGGACGCCGGGCTCCTCGTAATCGGTGGCGATCCCCACGTCCACCACCTGGACCTGAGCGCCGCAGCCCCGGGCAAAGGCGTTAATGGTGCCTCCGCCCCGGACGAAATTCACCGCCTGATCCGCCGTGACATTTACGGAGGACGGCGTCACCCCCTGGGCGGCTACGCCGTTGTCCGCACAGAACACCACCGCCCGCTTTCGCAGGGCCTGCGGGCGCGCCGTGCGCTGTATGCCGGCCAGCCGGATCACCATGGTTTCCAGCGCACCCAGGCTTCCCGGTAGCTTGGCGCGGCTGTCCCACCATGCCTTGGCCGCCTGCATGGCGGCTTCATCCGGAGCTTTGATAGCCTCCGTTGCTTCTTCCAGAGTCATGGAATCCTCTCCTTGCAATGGGGTATGAGTGTAGAAAACCGTATGGTAAAAATAGGAGCATACATCTGCGGCCTAACGACCGGAAATGCCGGTAAAACCCGGATTGTTTTTTTGTCCCATGGATGATATAATAAAAAATAGTGGGTGTCTGGCGCGGCTCTTTCGGCGGCATAGCAAGGCGGCGGATTCTTTTGGTGCGCGCAGAGATTTCCTGCGGGGCGTTATCGCCACTCCTTGCGCATCACCAGGAAATCGTCCCGCGCCGCCGTTTGGCGGAAGCCCTCTTTTTCGTACAGCCGCAGCGGACCGGGGTTATCCCATTCATATCGCTGGCTGCGCACCATGGGGAAGCCTTCCACGGCGATATACCCCTCGGCTTGCGCATCGGCTACGGCCTGCCGCAGGAGGGCGGTGGCGATGCCTTTCCGGCGGTATTCCGGGGCGATTTCAAAGCAGATCACCGCTTTTTCCCGTTTCCCCACCGGCGAATGAAATAAGGCTGCCCGGCCGCTGCAACAGGGCTCGGTGGGGAAGCTCGCCTTGTCGTTGACGTTGCACCAGCCGACGGCCAATTCCCCGTCATAGGCCAGGTAGCCCCGCAGAAGGCCGGAAGCGATCTGCCGGGCGGCGATTTCCCGGGAGACGCGTCCCGGATCAGTGCGGGCGGAAGAGTAGGACGCCTCGTATTCGGCTTTGCTCATTTGGAAAACCTGGCAGTAGCATCGGTAGGGGGAATCGTCGGTAAAGGCCCTGTTTTCGAAAAAATCAAAGTAATCTTCGGATAGTTCCGGCATAAGGGGACGGATGATGATCGCCATGTTTTCACGCCCTTTCGCAAGCCTCTTTTCCTCATATCATGATAGCACAGGGGGAGCCGGATGTCCACCGCTTTCCGGCATAGTTCCCCGCTTGACAAGGCTCGTCAAAAATACATAGGATCATTCATCGAAAGGATGGGACGCATATGGGAGAAAACGGAACCTTCCGCACCAGTTTCAGCGGCTTTCATAAGGGGGATGTCCTGAATTACATCGATTCCCTGCAGGCCCGTCAGGCGGAGGAAACAGCTTCTTTACGGGAGGCAGTCCGTCGGGCGGAGGAACGGGCCGGGGAAGCGGAGGAAAAGCTGGCGCAGGCCCTTCGTCAGGAGGAGGAGAATCATACCGCCCTTCAGGCGCTGGAAGAGGAGAATGCCCGGCTGAAACAGCAGGCGGAGGAGCGGAGCAGCGAGGAGCAGTCTCTGCGGCTCCGGGCGGCGGCCGCCGAGGATTATCAGCGGGAGATGAGGCGTCTCTCCCAGCGGCTCAAGGAGCAGGAGCAGCGGCGCGAAGAGGAATTGCAGAGCCGCCTGGCCGCTTGCAGGGAAGAGGAGTCCGGTAAGCGCAGAGAGACCCAGGCCCGCTGCGATCAGCTTCAGAAGGAGCTGGAGGAGCTGAAGCAGGCCACCGCCGCCAGCCGCGGCGGACGGGAAAGGCTGGAGGCGGCGCTCAAAGCCAGCGAGGACCGGTGCGACCAGCTTCGGGCCGCCCTGGCGAGGTATGAGGAATTAGTGGGCGACGTGGGCGGTTTTATCATGGAGATCCGCGCCATGGGTCAGCATTTCCTGGAAACCACTTATAAGCGAAGCGAGCAGGGGCTGGAGGCGCTGGACGATGCGGTTTCCGCCTTGGAACGGCAGTTGGCGGACAACCGTGGGGAGGTGGAGCAGGCCCGGCAGGATCTGCTGGACAGCAGCACCGCCGCGGGTCTGAAGCTGGAAGAGCTGATACAGGAGCTGGAGGAGTCGGCGGCGAAGGCGCCGGCCGCCGCCGCGCAGGTGCGCGCCTCGGAAACCGCCTTTTTTCGTTGAGCCGCCTTCCGGCGGCGAATCGGACACGGACGGCGGGAAAAATAGCGGGCGGAAAACGCCGCCTCCTTCTCCCCGCAAGGGGAGCCGCTGGCTCGAGCTACTGCAAAAGATCCTTTCCAGCCTGTCATGAATCCTGAAAAACCGGTATATACTATAGGGGATGATGTTATGAATACCTATGCGCTGCATACCGACGGCCTGCGGGCCGCCGCGTCAAGGCTCCGCGCGGGAGACAAGGTGCTGCTGTCGGGGACGGTGTATACCTCCCGGGATGCCGCCCACAAGCGGCTGTTCGCCCTGATGGACGAGGGAAAGCCGCTCCCCTTTCCGCTGAAGGATGCGGTGATCTATTATTCCGGGGCCACCCCGGCTCCGGAGGGATTGCCCATCGGCGCCTGCGGCCCCACCACCTCCGGGAGGATGGATATTTACACGCCGCGCTTGCATGACGGCGGTTTATGTGCTACTATAGGCAAAGGCGAACGCTCGCCGGAGGTCGTGGAAGCGATCCGGCGGTGCGGCGGCGTTTATCTTTGCGCCCTGGGGGGCGCGGGGGCGCTGGCGGCAAAGAGCGTGGTATCCTGCACAGTCATTGCGTTTGAGGATCTGGGCTGCGAGGCGGTGAAAAGGATGGAGATCCGGGATTTCCCGCTGATCGTGGGTGTCGATTGTCACGGCGGAAACCTGTTTGCAGGCGGCTGATTCGCCGGATACTATAACAAAGGAGTGCTTCTCATTGGCGGAACTGAAGTTTGAAATTGTGAAAGAGTGCGGCGTGCTCTCTCAATCTCCCTCCGGCTGGACCAAAGAGCTCAATCTGGTGAGCTGGAACGACCGGGAGCCTAAATACGATATCCGGGAGTGGGCGCCGGAACACACCAAGATGGGAAAGGGCGTCACCATGTCCGCCGACGAGATCATCCTGCTGCGCGACCTCCTCAACGAGATCGATCTGTAAATATCAGGCGCCGTCCTTGTGCGGCGCTCCTTTTTTATGGAGGGTGCCATGAATTTTCTGGAAATTCTCAAGTCCGTGCTGCAGGGAATCGTGCAGGGGATCACCGAATGGCTGCCGATCAGCAGCACGGGGCATATGCTGCTGCTGGACGAGTTCCTGCATATGACGGTGTCCGGCGATCCGCTGCGCAATAAGGCGTTTTTTGATCTGTTCAAAGTGGTTATTCAGTTCGGTTCCATATTGGCCGTGGTGGTGCTGTATTTCCACAAGCTGAATCCCTTCTCGCGAAAAAAATCGCCGTTGGAACGGAAGGATACCTGGTCGCTGTGGGGAAAGGTGCTCATTGCGAGCATTCCGGCGGGCGTGGTAGGGATTCTGTTCGACGACCTCATTGACGGCGTGCTGTCCTCTCCCTATGTGATCGCCGCCACCCTGATCGTTTACGGCGTGCTGTTCATTGTGTTGGAGAGCCTCCACCGCAAGCCGAGAATCAACAGCTTCGGCGAGCTGAATCTTCCCACGGTGGTGCTGATCGGTGTCTGCCAGATGCTGGCGCTGATTCCCGGCACCTCCCGTTCCGGCGCCACCATCCTAGGCGCCGTGGCGCTGGGCTGTTCCCGTTATGTGGCGGCGGAATTTTCCTTCTTTATGGCGATTCCCGCTATGGTGGGAGGGAGCGCCATCAAGATGCTCGGATTTGTTAAAGAGCAGGGGCTTGGCTTCACCGGGCTGGAATTGGCGGTGCTCCTCACCGGCATGATTGTCGCCTTCCTGGTGTCCCTGCTGGTGATCAAGTTCCTGATGAGCTTCATCAAGAAGCACGATTTCAAGCCCTTCGGTTATTACCGGATCGCCCTGGGTCTGCTGGTGATTGCTTATTTCGCTATCTTCGCTTAAAAACACCCGCCGCATGGTTCTCCATGCGGCGGGTGTTTTATTGATTTCGATGAGGCAGGATAAATCCCTTAGTTAAACTGAAGAGGGGAATGATGTTAGAACCTCCACCGACTCTGCCGGTGGAGGTTCTTCGTCGGCTTCCGGGCAGAGGAGGGCAATGTATTTCTAACAGTTTTCCAATAGTCTCGATCGGCGGCTGAAAAAAGCATATGCTGACCACACGCTGACAGGCGATGAGACAGGAGCGGCAAGGGAGTTAGCCGGAGAGGCTTTCCAGTCCCGGTCTCCTATAAGGCTCATTGAGCCGTCGCCTGTTTTGCAATCAAGGCCGGATCATTTGGACTTGACATCATGATCTTACAAGTGTAAGATAATATAAAAACTTACATTTGTAAGAAAAGGAGGAGCTGCGGATGCGCACACTGCCCCACATATCCGATGCGGAGCTGGAGCTGATGCTGCTGTTGTGGAAAAATCGAGATAGCGATGGTTACCGGCCCGTCAGCACCACGGAAATAATGGAACGGCTGGGAAACGGCTGGTCGGTGTCCACCGTTTTCACGCTGCTTTCCCGCCTGGTGAAGAAGGGGGCGGCCGCCTGCCGCAAGGAGGGCCGTGTGAATTGGTACACCGCGCTGATCCGGGAGGAGGATTATCGGGAGCGGGAAACCCGGCGACTGCTGGAGCGGTTGTATGCGGGTTCTCTCAAGGAAATGGTGGCTTCCCTTTGCGACGAGGAGGTTACACCGGGAGAGCTGGAGGAGCTGGCCGCTCTTCTGGAGGAAAAAAGGAGGCGGCTATGAGCATCGGGGTCATAAACAGCTTCATGACCACGCTGTTGGTATCTCTGCTGGCAGCGGGAATGCTGCTGGCGGCGCCGGTGATCGGCCGTCGTGTCAGAGCATCTACCCGCTGCGTGGTATGGGGCCTTTTTCTGTTGCGGCTGCTGCTGCCCTTTTCCTTTTATTCGCCGCTGCGGCTTTCGGTGCCGGTGCAGATGGCCGCCGTATCGATTCCCGGAGCCGGTGACAGCGAGGTTACGGCAGGGGATGGGGAGGAGAGCCGCCCCGATATAACGGAACCGGGATGGGCATCCGCTTTCCCCTGGGCGGCCATCGTGTGGGGAGGAGGGGCGATTCTCTTTTGTACCTGGCATATCGGCGTTATGCGGAACTTCCGCCGGCGGGCGGAGCGGATGAGCCGGCCCTTGAAAGAGGAGGGGCTGGCGCCGGGCGGCATGAGGATCGTCGTCACCGGCGCTGTGTCCTCTCCGGTCCTCACAGGTTGGAGAAAGCCTTGCCTTTACCTGCCGGTACGGCGCTATAAAGCCGAGGAGCTGTCGCTGATTTATCTCCATGAGGAACAGCACCGCCGGCAGGGGGATATCCCGGTCAAATACCTGCTGCTTTTCGTCAGGGGACTGCTGTGGTTTAATCCGGTTGCGCATTGGCTGGCGGCGCGTCTCCGGCGGGACATGGAGCTGCGCTGTGACGAAACCGTTCTTGGCAAAATGGAAGCCGCGCAGCGGCTGGCCTACGGGGAACTCCTGTTGCGTATGGCGGGAGAGGGAGGCCGTGTGCCGCTTTCCGCCGCCGGTTTTTTGGAGAAGCGATCTCTTGTGAGGGAACGGATAGAAACCGTCCTGCGGGAAGGAAGGAAAAGGCGCGGTCTTTGGCTGGTGCTGCCGGTTATGGCGCTATTGATCGGAGTTTCTCTGGTGACGGTGGTTCCCGACGCTGCGGCGGCGCCGCTTCCGCCGGCGGGCGAAGAATCCGATAGCGGCGCAGCCGCCGTACAGCCGGGCGGAGGAGAAGGGTCCTGGGTCTGGCCGGTTCCAGGATGCGCTTTTATTTCCAGCGGCTACGGCTATCGCTGGGGAAGACTGCACCCAGGAATCGATATCGTCGGCGGTCCCTCATCGGTCGGGAATCAGCCGGTGGCGGCCGCCGCTGCGGGACGGGTGCTGGAGACGGGATATTCCGAAACGGAAGGCAATATCGTGTGGTTGGATCACGGCAACGGCTGGCGCACCTATTACGCCCATCTAAGCGTCATTGAAACCTCTCCCGGCGGTCTGGTCCGGCAGGGAGAGATCATCGGCAGGGTGGGGGACAGCGGGCAGGTGACCGGTCCCCATCTGCATTTCGGGTTGTATCATAACGGAACAGCGTGCGACCCGCTGGCTTATCTGGAAAAGGGAGGATAACACATGAAGAGAATACGAAAAGGCGCGGCGCTGCTGTTGGCGGTGTTGCTGGCCGGCGGCTGGCCGGCCGCTCCTGTTCGGGCGGAAAGCGAAAGTCAACTGCGGGATGCGCTTTCGGCGCTGGAAAAGCAGGAGAAGGAGCTGAAAGCGAAAGCGGCGGAGTCGAAGAAGGATCTGGCGAACCAGCAGCAGCATCTGGACGATCTCAACGCGCAAATCGACAACATAGCCCGGCAGGCGGATCTTTTGGGCGGAGAAGTGGATCGGCTGGAGACCGAGATCGGCGAAAAGGACCGGCTGATCGCGGAAAAGGCCCAGGCGGCGCAGATACTGGAGGAGGATATCGATGAAATCCGGCAAAAACTGGGTGTCAAGCTCCAAAGGATATCCCAAACCGGCGGTTTCACCGACCTGCAACTGCTGTTCAACGCCGAGGATTACGCCGATTATCTGTTGAAAAGCCAATGCGTAAAGCGCATCACCGAAAAGGACCAGACGGATATGGCCGCGCTGGAGAGGGATATTCTGACCCTGGAGGATGAAAGAGAGGAGTTGGCCCTGGCGCGCTCCGCCGTGGCGGCCCAAAAAGAGACAGCCGAGGGGCTGAGGCGGGAGGCGGATGGAAAAATCCGGGAGATGGAATCCGTCTACGGCGAGGTGCGGGCCGTTGTTCAAAAGCTGGAGAAGGATCAGAAGAAGCTGGAGCAGAGCCTGAAAGAAAACCAGAAGATGCAGCAGGAGATGGACAGGAAGATCGCCGAGCTCAACAAAAAGCCCAGCGAGGTGGGCGGCTACAAGGGCGGCACTATGTTCTGGCCGGTTCCCACCGTCCATACCCTCAGCGATTCCTTCGGGGTGCTGCGCAACGGCAAGCCCCACAAGGGCATCGATATCGCCAATCATCCCACCATCCCGATTTATGGGCAGAAGATCGTCGCGGCGGCGGATGGCAAGGTGCTGACGGCGTTTACCGCCAACACCGACGGCGGCGGCTACGGTTATCATGTGATCATCGATCACGGCTATGACGCCAAAGGACGGCGGATCACCACCTTGTACGCCCATATGTCGGCGGTCAGCGTGAAAACCGGGCAGACGGTCAAGGGAGGCGAGACGGTGCTGGGCAAGGCGGGAAGGACCGGACGGGTGAGCGGCCCTCACCTGCATTTTGAGGTCCGCGTCAACAACCTATGCGTGGACCCCTTCGGAAACGGCTATCTGAAACGGCCATGACCATGGCGAACGCTGAAAAAAGAGAAGCCTAGGAAAAAGGCTATGAATCACTAATTTCAGGTACGGCCTTTTTGCGGCTATCCAACGCCGACTGGTCGGATCGCGTCTTAAAGAATAAAACCTCCCGCTCTCCCGGCCGAACGGGAGAGCGGGAGGTCTTGCCTGAGCGCGGAAAGGCCGGCGCCGCCAATGAGGGATTCTGCGGGCGTCGGCGTGGGGAAAAGGAAGGCGTCCGGCTTACGCATCATCCCGTGGGCCGTTCAAATCGTCCTGTGGCGACAGCAGTCCGTTTTTTTCCAGCAGCTCCCGCACCTCGTCAATACGCAGATTGCCGATGCGATGCCGCTTGCCGATCTCGCTGTAGGTGTAAACCAGCAGATCGCAGTTTCCCGACCATTTTTGAAACACGCTGCTGCGTATGCGGAAATAGTTGATTTTTTCCCGGGGAACGATCACCGTGTGAAAGGCGTAGCCTACCGCATAATATAAGGTAACATAGTGTTTGGATACCGCGATTCCTTCGGTATGACAGTCCACAATCCGCACAACCAGCAGCCAGAGAAAGGGGAGGGCGGCCATCATACCGAAGAAAAGGATCAGGGTGCGGAAATCAGGAAACCAGTGGGAAAGGAGCCAGGCGGCGACCGGAATCAGCAGGCTGCACCAGAAGGGAAGCATGGCATAGCGGACGATGGAGCCTTTGGGGGGCTTAATCTGCCGGGGACGCTGCCGGAATTCCGGCAGCAAGAGCCGGAGATAGCGGCTCGCGGCCCGACGGTTGGCCGCGGGGATCAGCACGGCGTGCTCATCCTTGGTCTTGGCATAGCCCGCGCATTGGATGAACACGATGTAGAGCCCCAGAAGGCGGGCTACAATGGTCTGACGAAGATCGAGAAAATTCACGGCCTGGGTACGCAGGCTATAGTTCCGTTTGCTCAGCCAGCCATAACGGATCCGAAGCGTATCCCCCTCCCGCATGGCGGAAAAGTTGATATAGCACAGAAAGCTGTGGAGGGCGCCGATGAACCAGCAGAGAAAGATCAAAATGGCCAGCAGCGCGGCGGCCTCCGGGATAAAGCCCAGCCAATGGGCCATGCCCTCCAGCCGGTTGATCACCACCGTCTGGAATTCCTGGCCGAACACGTCGCCGCCCTTGGCGAAAAAGGCCACCAGAAACATGGCGCCGGTGAAGGTGCTGGATACGAAAATAGAGAGAAAACCGATATCGTACCATTTCGGCCGGTACAGACGATCCGCCGGCTTTTGAGGGAAGGGCGCCGCCGCCAAATAGGCCGCTTCCTCTCGGCTGACGGTAATCTGGCAGTCCGCCTGGCGGATGGAGCCTGCGTCGGTGTCCGCATAGACATGCACCGCTTTGAATGGCCGGAGATAAAAGGGTTCATACTGCATGAGCGTGGATATGGCGGTATGGGGGATATCGGTCTGGCGCTTGATGAGGATGCCCTTATAAACCGTCAGTCCCTTTTCATCGATGGTATAATATTGAAAGCGCCAGTTCAGAAAAGAATAGGTCAGAATAAAGAGGAGAACCAATAGATCCATCCAGGCGCCGCTCACCCAGCCGATCAGCCATTCGGTCAGGCTGTCGGCGGTGAAGACGGTCAGCAGACCGCGCAGCAGGGGAATCAGCAGCAGAAAGAGCTGCTTATAAATCGATTCCAATATATAGATGGGATGCACCCGCTTTTTCATGCCGCTACCCCCGATCCTTCATGCCTGGCAGCAGAAGGTCGTGAAGCCTCCGCCCTTCTTCGGTGGTAAGACCGTTGACGATGATCAGTCCGCCGGCGGAAAAAACCAGCAGCATGGTCAGCCCCATGAGCTGTTCCAGCGGCCCGCGGACCGTCATGACATATTTTATACTGGAAAGAGGCATGGATTTGCAGGAATCATAGATAACGCCGCTGCGCGCCACCAGTTTGCCGTCCACAATGCCGTATTGCATGCGATGGTAGGCCACCGGTATGTAAAAGGCGGCAAAAAAGGCACAAATCAGCACCCACAGCCCGATAAACGCCCAGCCGATCCAGGAGGGAATCGGAAAGCGGAAGAGGAGGAAGGAAAGCGCCGTCAGCAGCGCCGCTGCCAGCAGCACATAGAGCTCCCATATCCACACGATTTTTTTGCTGGGCTTGTGCAACGGACGTCCTCCTTTCCTCAGGGTTTATCATGGACATATAATAGTATATCACAGAGCGGCCGGGGAGAAAAGCGGTAAATTGCAGAAGCCGTGCAAATGGAAAAATCCTGCGCCGCCTCTTTACTTTCACGCTGTAGTGTGCTAAAATAACAAAAGAATAGGAAGGGAGGCTTCCCTATGAACTCTAAAATCAAGGATGCCAACACGGATTTCCTTTTTGAAGCGATCCTTCAGTTGAAAAATCTGGAGGAGTGTTATCAGTTTTTCGAGGATCTGTGTACGGTCAGCGAAATCAAAGCTCTTTCCCAGCGGATTGTGGTGGCGAAAATGCTCAGCGACAAACGGGTTTACAGCGATATTGTGGCGGCTACCGGCGCTTCCACCGCCACCATCAGCCGGGTCAATCGTTCCCTGATCTACGGCTGCGACGCCTACGATCTGGTTTTCTCCCGCATGGAGAAAGAGAAGAAGACATGAGCGGTTATGCGGCGTTTTCCCACTTCTACGACCGGCTGACCACGGATGTGGAATACGCCCGCCGGGCGGATTACCTGCTCTCCTTATTTGAAAGGCACGGCGGCCGCCCCGCCTCGCTGCTGGATCTGGCCTGCGGTTCCGGCAGCCTGACGGTGGAGCTGGCGGCCCGGGGTATTGAGATGATCGGCGTGGATGCATCGGCGGATATGCTGGCTCTGGCGGCGGAAAAAGCGGAGGAGGCCGGTTCGCAGGCGCTGCTGCTGCGGCAGGATATGCGGGAGCTGGATTTATACGGCACCGTGGAAGGGGCTGTCTGCGTGCTGGACAGCCTCAATCATCTGCTGACTACGGCGGATCTGCTGCAGACCTTTGGGCGGCTGGGGTTGTTTATCGAGCCGGGCGGTCTGCTGATATTCGACGTGAATACCCCCTATAAGCATCGGGAGGTGCTGGGGGACAACGCCTTTGTTTTTGAGGAGGAGGGACTTCTCTGCGTCTGGCGCAACCGTTTGATCCGGCGAACCTGCGAGGTGGAAATCCTGCTGGATTTTTTCGTGGAAGAGGGTGCGCGCTATACCCGGTATGAGGATACCGTGCGGGAAAGGGCTTATTCCCGTCAAACGCTGGAAAGGCTGCTGGAGCAGGCCGGCTTCCTGACGGAGGCGGTTTACGCGGATATGGAAACGACGGCGCCGGGGGAAGAGTGCCAGCGTTGGGTATTTGTGACGAGAAATCATCGGTAATTTTTTGCGCAGGTGGCGCGGGACGGGGACTTGAGCGTCCCCGATGGCCGCATAGACAATGAAAAAAAGGCGCTTTTATGGCGAGTGGGCTTTTACAAGGAATCAATAGTGGGAGTTGTGCATAGAATGGGTAAAGCATGGCGCTGTTTGACGCGGGATGCCACCGTCATGACGATGGTGATCGATTCCACCGATATCGTGGCGGAGGCGGAGCGCATCCACCAGCCCTCGGCGGTGGTCACCGCCGCTATGGGGCGGCTGCTGACGGCCGCCTCCATGATGGGGATCATGCTCAAGGGGCAGGAGGATTCCCTGACCCTCAAGCTGAACGGCGGCGGTCCCGCCGGCACCGTGATGGCGGTTTCCGACAGCCAGGGAAATGTGCGGGGCTATGCCGCCGAGCCGGTGGTGGAGATTCCGCTGAAGGAAAACGGAAAGCTGGATGTCAGCGGCGCGGTGGGCACTGACGGCCTGCTGTATGTCATGCGGGATACCGGCGGGGCGGAGCCCTATGTAGGCTGCACCCCCATCGTATCGGGAGAGATTGCGGAGGATATCACCAGCTATTACGCCGTCAGCGAACAGACGCCCACTGTATGCGCCCTGGGGGTGCTGGTAAACCCGGATCTCACGGTGCGCGCGGCGGGCGGCTTTCTGGTACAGTTGCTGCCCTTCTGCCCCGAGGAGGTCATCAGCCAGGTGGAACGCAACGTGGCGGCGATGGATTCCATGACCGCCATGCTGGACGGCGGTATGACGGTGGAGGAAATCTGCGGCCGGCTGCTGCGCGGCTTCGAATACGATGTGGTGGATACCTATACGCCGGAATACCGCTGCACCTGCTCCCGTCAGCGGGTGGAGAGGGCTTTTTCCGCCATGGGGCCGCAGGAGCTGCGGGAATTGCCCGACGAGCAAGGCAAGGTGGAGGTCACCTGCCGCTTTTGCGACAAAATCTATCGTTTCACCGCCGATGAGATGGAAAGAATGGCCGCTGAAAAGGATTAGGACGTGAGACGGAAATTTTCTAAAAAATTGAAATTTGTGGTTGACAAGAAAGGGCTTCTATAGTATTATATACAGCGTCGCATGTGTGGCGGCTGGCTTGGGAGCATAGCTCAGCTGGTAGAGCACCTGCCTTACAAGCAGGGGGTCACAGGTTCGAGCCCTGTTGTTCCCACCACACGGTATGGCCCGGTAGTTCAGCTGGTTAGAACGCTAGCCTGTCACGCTAGAGGTCGACGGTTCGAGCCCGTTCCGGGTCGCCACATTTGCCTCTGTAGCTCAGTCGGTAGAGCAAGGGACTGAAAATCCCTGTGTCGTTGGTTCGATTCCGACCGGAGGCACCATCTCCCGCGGCTTTAGCTCATCTGGTAGAGCGCCACCTTGCCAAGGTGGAGGTAGCGAGTTCGAGCCTCGTAAGCCGCTCCATTTTTCCGGAAGACGTCATCTCTGGCGTCTTTTCCTTTCTGGGACAACGGCTTGTCCCTGGTCCGGCGCCATAGCCAAGTGGTAAGGCATGGGTCTGCAAAACCCTGATTCCCCAGTTCAAATCTGGGTGGCGCCTCCAGAAAAAAACAGACCAAGTCTTTCGACTTGGTCTGTTTTTTTCTAACGGTCCCCCGCCAGCGCCGATGGAGGTCTTCCGTCAGCTTTAGCTTCAAGCATGGAGCGAAGGGAGACGCCAATCAGAAAGCGAAATGTCAGATAAAAGCCAACGGTAGGCGAGATAGGCCCGTTTACAGGCGGCGGGACAAGTGATGCAGGGGGAATAACTTTCCGTGCGTCTTGAGTCGTCCGCCGGTATCATGCTCTTGTAGGCTTCCCTGACTAATGATGTTTGCAAGTGTTTTCGCCTGCGATATGTTTGGGGATAATTACGTGGAGCTCTCTTTCCTTTGTACACGGTAAAAGGAAGAACTGAGCAGGAACGCCTCCGCTTGTGGTTTTGCACGGGAGGGAGCAAAAAGGGACTGTCTGACGACGGTCCCTTTTCTGTTGGAGGGATCCTCGCGCCGCGCCCGGGTTTTGATCCAATTTGCGAGAAGGACGCGCCGGACGCTTGGCGGACCGCGGCCGGATATGTAGGATCCCTGAGAGGAGAGTGTTCCTTCCTCCCAGGGATTTGAAATCGGTTTAAGACTGCGCGCCGCCGCCCCAATGGGTGGTCGTCGCGCATTTTCTGATTACCCGGCAGGCCTGTTCGATCTCCTGACGGGAGGTATAGATGGAAGGAGCCAGACGCGCCGTGCCCGCCGGGGCCGTGCCATATGCCCGATGGGCACTGGGGGCGCAATGCAGGCCCGCCCGCACCGCCACGCCGTAACGGTTCAATTCCACCGCCAGCTCCTCGCTGCAATGCCCCTTCAGATTCAAAGAGAGCACCGGAGCGCACTGTCCTATCTGCGGACGGGCGGTGTATAGGCGTATTCCCGGAACGGTGGAGAGCAGATCATAAGCCAGGGCCATCTGCTGGGTTTCCTTCCGGCAGATGTTGTCGATCCCATGGGCGGAAACCCATTCCATTCCTGCCCGCAGCCCACAGATACCCGGCGTGTTGGGGGTGCCGCTTTCCAGCCGGTCGGGCAAATCCTCCGGCTGTTCCAGCAGAAGAGACTGGCTGCCGGTTCCCCCCTCGATAAAAGGGGGGAGAGAGAACCGTCCGCTGCACAGCAGCATTCCGGTTCCCATGGGACCATACAGCCCCTTGTGCCCGGCCAGGCAGAGAAAATCAATGTTGTCCTCCTGCATATCGATGGGAAGGACCCCGGCCGTCTGAGCGCCGTCCACAACAAACAGCAGACCCTTCTCCCTGGCCAGAGCGCCCAGGCGGCGGATGGGGAGGCGGATACCGAACACATTGGAAGCATGGGTGCAGACAATGGCCTTGGTATCGGACGACAGAGTGCGGCGGAAGTTTTCCACTGTCGCATCGTCGTTTCCCGCCACCACATGGGCCACATCGTAAATCGGGTTCCCGGGAGACAGCGCGTATAGGGGCCGCATCACCGCGTTGTGCTCCAGATCGGATACCGTCACTCGGCCGCCGCCGGCCAGGATGCCCTTGAGGGCGATGTTCAGCGCCATGGTACAGTTGAGAACGAACACCACTCCGGAGGGATCCTCCAGATTAAACATCCGCGCCGCGGTTTCACGACATAAAAAAACCTCTCTCGAGGCTGCCATACTCATTGTGTGCCCGCCCCGCCCGGGATTGGCGCCATATTTTTTCAGCGCGGATACCACCGCTTCCGTCACACAGGGAGGCTTGGGCCAGGTGGTGGCCGCGTTATCCAGATAAATCATAGCGAACCGGCACTTTTGCTGCGGATACGGATGCCGGCGGCGGTTAACAGCGGTTCCGCCCGCTCCCCCTGGTCTGTGGTGATGCTGTAGCCGCAGCCGTTGTTGCCGTTTTCATCCAGAGCCCGGCTGACATAGGCGTGAAGGCCGTTGCGTTCCAGGATCGCTTTTCCCTTCATGGCGTTGGTTACGGAACTGACATTGAAAGTCGTTGAACTCATGCACAAATCACCTCACTTACTTATTGCCAGTATATGCCTTTGCGCGGCAAAAGGTGAGGGTCGTCCAAATCGTAAAGGCGGACTCTCTGCGGACTCTCTGTCGGCTTCCGTTATCCCATCGGCGGCAGTCCCGCGGACCGTTTCTTCAGGCGATTGCGGTAGACCCCGGGGGACACGCCGGTTTCCCGTTTAAACACCACTGTAAAATAATTTTGGCTGGAAAAAGAGAGGCGTTCGCTGATATCCGCAATGGAACGTCCCTCCTCCAGCAGCGCGATGGCCCTGCGGATTTTAATATAGGTAAAATATTTCATGACGCCCATATCGGAGAACCGATGAAATATTTTTTTCAGACTGCTGGCGCTCAGATTGCAAAGGGCGGCGATATCCTCCAGCTTCAGATCCTCCTCACAATGGTCCTTCATCACCTTGACCACCTGCCGGTAGACCGCGCTGTTTTCCGATTCCTCCGGCGCCTTTACAGCCGCCTCCCGCAGCAGCAGGCGCAGCAGCAGCAGCTCCAACTGCGCGGCGGCCATATGGGCGGGCAGCCTGTAGGCATCTCCTTCTTCGCCCTCCTGCTCCGCGGTCTGCAGCAGTTCCCGGCTGTTCCGCACCGCATTTTTCAGCAGCTCCTCCTCCTCCAGATCCAGAGAAAAAACCCGGTCCTCAAACCGGCGCATTCCTTCCCCTTCCGCGGTAAAGGTCAGAATCAGCAGATGAGGCGCGGTGCCTCCCGTGGACCAGATGCGGTGGAATTCCATCGGCTTGTGAAAGATCATCTGTCCCCTGGAAAGGGTGTAGGAACGCTCATCCGCCGTTACATCCGCCCGCCCGCCGACGACATACACCACTTCCCAGAAATCGTGCATCTCTCCTTCAAAATAAAAATCCTTGGGGCGAACCACATCGAACGCGGTGACGACGGAGCGGACATGAAAAATCCTTGTCAACGGCCGCAGCACAAACTGAAACATGGTTATCCTCCTCACAGTATACAGCGTACTTCTGTAATGCCTCTGCACAAATTATCTGATTTCGATATTAAAATGGCTAATTCTGTATATTTTAATGTTTTCAGGTATGCTATGGTAAGAGTGTAACACAGGATTTACCCTTTGTAAATCCTCAGAATCGCTTGAAAGGACAGGATAGCAATGAAAAAAGAAAAAATACGCGCTGGACTGATCGGATTTGGTTCCCGGGGGCAGAATCTGCTGGAATGCGTGCTCGTTCCCATGACGGAAATGGATCTGGTGATCGAGGCGGTGTGCGATGAATACGAAGATCGGGCGGTAAACGCCGCGGACTACGTGAAGGAAAAGACCGGCCGCCGGCCCTTCTGCACCACCGATTATCATGAGATCACGGCGATGGAGGGGCTGGACGCGGTGATCATCATGTCCGCCTGGGAATCCCATGTTCCCATCGCGCTGGAGGCTATGCGGGCAGGAAAATATGTGGCCACGGAGGTGGGGGGCGCCTATTCGGTAGACGACTGCTGGGCGCTGGTGAAAACCTCCGAGGCCACCGGTATGCCTTGTATGCTGCTGGAAAACTGCTGCTATGGCCGTCGGGAGATGATGGTGCTGAACATGGCGCGGCTGGGCGTGCTGGGAGATATCGTCCACTGCTCCGGCGGTTATTGCCATGATCTGCGGGAGGAAATCGCCTACGGAAAGGAAAACCGTCACTATCGGCTGCGCAACTATCTGCGCCGCAACTGTGAAAATTATCCCACTCACGAGCTTGGCCCCATCGCCCAGGTGCTGAATATCAACAACGGCAACCGGTTGGTTTCCTTGAGCTCCGCGGCCTCCTGCGCCCGTGGGATGCACGACTACATACTGGATAAAAAGGGGCCGGAGGACGAGCTGGCTTCCGCCGTTTTCGCCCAGGGGGATATCGTCACCACCACCATCCGCTGCGCCGGCGGGCAAACCATTGTGCTGACGCTGGACACCACCCTGCCCCGGTATTACAGCCGCGGCTTTACCGTGAGGGGAAGCAAAGGCTTCTACATGGAGGACACCGACTCCGTCTTTATCGAGGGGATCCACAACCAGTATCATCTGGGCTGGAAGTCTCAGTGGGGCAACGCGGTGGAATTTGAGGAAAAATACGACCACCCGCTGTGGAAGGCTTATAAGGATCAGGTGCGGGGAGGCCACGACGGGATGGACTGGCTGGTTTTCCGCGGCTTCCTGGAAAGCGTCAAGAACGGCACGCAGCCGCCCATCGATGTCTATGACACGGCCACCCTCATGTGCATAAGCGCCCTGAGCGAGGAATCCATCCAGCACGGCGGGACCGCGGTGGCGATTCCCGACTTCACCGGCGGCCGCTGGCTGGAGCGTCACGACACCGTGAAGGGCAAATACTGCCTGCGGGAAACCTGCGAGGATGACAGCGTCAGCATCTACTGATACCGCCCGCAAACGGTATGCCTTCCCCTTATCCCTCCTTTGCGTTTTGATCGCCGGAATAAAGAGGAAAGCGGATTTCCCATGTTCTCCTCATAACCAGCAGGCGAAAAAGGCTTCGGGCCTCTCGGATAGAGAGGCCCGAAGCCTTTTGATGTTGACGGGCAGGCAAGAATCATCCCCCGGTTCAACCGGGGGATGGTAAAAAGCTTTAGCGAAAGGAAGAACCTCCTGTGAGGTAGAATGGAGAAGGTCTGGCAACCACACCATCAAAACACAGGAGCTTCAAGTCAAATGAATGACGTAACCGGATGAGGAATAAGTGCCCAGAAAACGGGATATTGCGGATGGCGGAGCAGTTCGATTGAAAAAGGTGGCGGCTGTCCATTTCAGAGAAGTGGGTTTGGACAGCCTATGATTTCGCAAGACGTGTACCATACGGATTTTTTGTATTGGAACTATAGGGAATCCCGGCGGCGCTCTTATTGAGAGTGCCGCCGGGATTTTTCAATCAGGGATTTTCAGATGCCCGACGCCGGATATTTTCTGACCGACTAAGAAGTCGCGGACAGTTTGAAATAAATAGCAATAGCAGTCGAACAGACAATCGGCAAAGCCCTTTGGATTTCCATTTTCCAAGCAGGAAAGAGCCTCCTCACAGCGAAGGTTCAAATGAAGCGTGCTTTGACTGCTTCCGATATAAATCGCATAATAATACCCCCAACCGATGATCTCCCGCGTCTTTTCCAAAATGGCCTGCAGCGGATACAGCGATATTCCTTCTATCACACAGTCGGTCAATAGTTTCAGCGGCGGGGTGTTTTGCTGCGTCAATCCTTCCCGCAGCTTCTTTCCCTCATTTGCATGGATATGAGAAAAGGCTAGCGGCACGGCGGCGCGAACGGCAATCGCCATGAGCTGCAGGCCGCTGAGAAATTGCAAAAATTCCATCCGGTATTCTTCATGCTGGTTCAATTGAGGGACGTGATGATACTCCAAGGAAAGAATTTTACTCCCCTTACCATGCACCGTTTGAATAAAGCCCAGCAGAGAAAGCAGCCGCAGTGCTTGGCGGATGGTGGAAACCGAAACGCCGTATTCCTTGGCAAGCTTGGCTTCTGAGGGCAGCCAGCTTTCCACAGAATATATGCCCAGAATGATCTTTTCAATCAAATCCCGGCTTATTTTCCTATAAAGATGGTGCACTCCGAACTCCCAGGTAAATGTATTTTCTCCGCTGTCATCAATGTGGGGAAATTTTTCTGTCAGCTTATCAAAAACATGTTGAGCCGACAAATAGACGGCGTGATAATATTCCGCGAAATGGCGACGTACGGTACGATGATCGGCCTGCAGCTTTTCGAGGACTTGTATGGGCGTCAGGTTGGCGGTAATCATATCATAAGAGGTCAGCGGGTATTGATGGTCCATCATAAATGAGACCTCCGCGTAGAATTCCATCGCTCCATACATGCTGAGAAACAGGGAATTGCCGGAAGCCAGGAGCATGTCGTGCAGGAGTCCCGACACCAGCTTCCAGCATCCCACCGCCCTTGGGCGTTTGCTCCATCTGATGATCGGCTCAAAATGTTCCAGTTCATAGACCCGGGCCGACCGGGAGCACAGGGCCAGAATATCCGGCATAAGCAGCTCCATCATTTGATACACGCTGAGAATATCCGAACGCCGCCGCAGGATCCGATGGGCTGGGATATGCTCGCCCGTATAAGGCGATTGATACAGCACGACAGCCCGCCGCCTTTCTTCGGTGCGAATCAGGCCATCCGCTTCCAGCAGCTCCATGGCCTTCCGGATCGTCCATTTTCCCACATAATACTGTAAGGCGAGCTGGTCGGCAGAGGGCAGCCGGCCGCCGTACTCCCAATGTTCGCTGAGAATCTGCGCCTTCAAGTCGGTATAGATAAGAAAGTATAAGCTTTGATTTCTTTTCAAGCCACCACCCCGGTCAGCATATTTTCAACTCATATGCTAACCTGCACAGATTGGTGTTGATTATACCTTTTTTCATTGAATAAAATAAAAGTGGTTCTGCGCCGTCCGCCGGCAACGGTATTGATTGAAAAAACGACGTCTGTTCACCGTAATTCATTCCTGGCGTGTGGTTTTTTCACCTTGGCTTGCTTCTTTTTCTCATTGCTTATACTGTGAAAAAGAGCGGGCACAATAGAGAGGACTATTTCTATCCCAAAGGAAGGAAGCTACCATGAACCGATTATCGAGTAAAGAACTGCTTGCATTCGAGGAATATCTGCGCGAGGAAGAAAAAAGCGACGCCACCGTGGAAAAGTATCTGCGCGATGTACGGTGCTTCTATGCTTTTCTTGCAAACAGATCTGCGGAAAAAAGCGAGGTGCTGGCCTACAAGGAATATTTATCCCAGCAATATGCCCCGGCCAGCGTCAACTCCATGCTGGTGGCTCTCAACGGCTTCCTGCGCTTCTGCGGGCTATCGCACTGCTGTGTGAAGCTCTTAAAAATCCAAAGGCAGATGTTTTGCCGCCAAGAAAAAGAATTAACCAGGGAGGAATACCGCCGTCTGGTAAACGCGGCGAAGGTTCCCCAGCTATCGCATATCCTGCAGACCATTTGCGGGACGGGAATCCGGGTCAGCGAGCTGCAATACATCACCGTGGAGGCGGTGCGGGACGGCAAGGCGGTGGTGAACTGCAAAAACAAGACGCGGGTGATTTTCATCCCCGCGCCGCTGCAGAAACTGCTGGAAAAATATATAAAAAAGGCCGGCCTGCAAACCGGGCCGGTGTTTGTCGGACGAAACGGCAAACCGCTCGACCGCAGCTATATCTGGCGTATGATGAAGGGGCTGTGCGAAAAAGCCAACGTGGCGCGGAGCAAGGTATTCCCCCATAATCTCCGGCACCTTTTCGCCAAGATCTTTTACTCCATCGAAAAGGACATCGTCCGTCTGGCCGATCTGCTGGGCCATAGCAGCGTCGATACCACGAGGATCTACACCATGGAATCCGGCGGCGGCCATCTGGCCCGACTCGAACGGGTGCAGAAAATCCTGTTGGTCACATAATACGGATTATGTGACCAAGGAAGGGTACAAAAATTTTTATAATGAATTGGGAAAACCTCGCAAATCTCTGCTTAAAATAAAAAAGAGCATAAAAACCAGGCTGGAAGAAAAGAAAATTCTTCCGGCTTGGTTTCTTACGCCCAATTGTGAACATATCGCCAAAAATTCGGCCGAATCTCTTGAAAAAGAGACTCTTTTATGGTATATTTAAAATATATGATAGGTAAAGGTCTATCTATGTACACGGCTGAGAGTGCGGAATATCTACATAATCCGTATTATGTGATGTTACACAAGATAGGAGATAGAAGGGCTGGAAGGGGAGGCATAACCGATGATAGAGTTTAGGAAAACAGAACAAATTGAAACTGTATTTCGGTCGCTGCCGGTATTTGTCCAACAGCACAGCCGCATGGTCGGCCAATACGCGAAACTCTTGATCGATGCCCTATCGCAGATAAAGTACAAGCCCCTTTTGGATGCCCTGCCTGCGGAAGTGCTCGCCCATATCGACCTTTTGGGAAAATACCACGATATCGGCAAGGCGGCGATTCCCGATGCCGTCCTGAGCAGCGCCCGGCCTTTGGCTGATTTGGAGTGGAAACTCATGTATGCCCACACGCTGCTTGGCGCATACATGATCCTTGACAGGATCATCCTGCCGTCGCAGGAGTCGTCATCGGAGCTGTGGGAAATTGCCGCTCAATGCTGTCAATATCATCACGAACGGTGGGATGGCAAAGGGTATCCTTTTGGGTTTTCCGGAGAATCCATTCCCTTGCCGGCCCGGATCATCGGGATAGCGGACGCGTATGACGCCATGACCGCCGACAGGCCCTATCACAAGG
>CAKTTT010000006.1 GCA_934615635.1 uncultured Eubacteriales bacterium
GCTACAATCGTATGTCCCATCCAGACAGCGGCTGAATCGATAGGGCCCCTCTACCGCCTCGATCACCTGCCGCAGGGTGATCTCCTGCGGAGAACGCGCCAGGGTGTAGCCCCCGTGAGCGCCCTTGTAGGAACGGGCGATCCCCTCTCCTACCAGCTTGCGCATAATTTTCAGGGTGAAGCGCGGCGAAACCGCCGTCCGCTGGGAAATCGTCTGAGCGTCCAGCCGCCCCTCCGCCCGTGAGAGACAGTGGACGATCCGAACGGCGTAGTCTGATTCCAGATTGATATGCATACCGGCGACGGTTCCTTTCTGCCGGCGGGAAGGCCGGCTCTGCAATGCGCACGACACCGCAAGGGCCCATCCCGCCGTTTTATGCGGTCAGTCCAGAAAATCCTTCAGTTTCTTGCTGCGGCTGGGGTGGCGCAGCTTTCGCAGGGCCTTGGCCTCGATCTGCCGGATGCGTTCCCGGGTTACATCGAATTCCTTGCCCACCTCCTCCAAGGTGCGGGGCCGGCCGTCCTCCAGGCCGAACCGCAGGCGGAGCACCTTCTCCTCCCGGGAGGTCAGGGTGGAAAGCACATCTCCCAGTTGTTCCTTCAGCAGCGTATGGGAGGCGGCATCCGCCGGAGCAGGCGCCTCGTCGTCGGGAATGAAGTCCCCCAGATGGCTGTCCTCCTCCTCGCCGATGGGCGTTTCCAGGGATACCGGCTCCTGAGCGACCCGCATGATCTCCCGCACCTTGTCCACCGGCATATCCAGCTCTTGGGCGATCTCCTCCGCCACCGGCTCGTGACCGTTTTTATGCAGCAACTGGCTGGAAACCTTTTTAACCTTGTTGATGGTTTCCACCATGTGGACGGGAATGCGGATGGTGCGGGCCTGATCCGCGATGGCGCGGGTAATGGCCTGCCGGATCCACCAGGTGGCATAAGTGGAAAACTTGAAGCCCTTGGTGTAATCGAATTTTTCCACCGCCTTGATCAGCCCCAGGTTGCCTTCCTGAATCAGGTCCAGGAACTGCATCCCCCGGCCCACATACCGCTTGGCAATGCTCACCACCAGACGGAGATTGGCCTCGGACAGCCGCTTTTTGGCGGCCTCGTCGCCGTCGATGATCCGTATAGCCAGCTCAATTTCCTCTTCCGGCGTCAGCAGCGGCACCCGGCCGATTTCCTTGAGATACACCTTGACGGGATCGTCGATGGCGATTCCCTCCGCACCGGGGGCCGGCTCCGCCTCCTCCGACTCGGCCGCCTCCAGCACAAACTCCAGATCGGCGAAGGCGTCCGCCTCGAAATCGTCGATGATCTTGATATTCTGGCTTTCCAGGGACTCATAGAGCTTATCCATCTGCTCCGGGTCGAAATCCAGATCCTCCAGCGCGTCCATGATCTCCTGCGTGGTCAGCTTCCCTTTGGCGCGTCCCATCTCGATCAGGTCGTTGATCTGCAGCTTCTTGTCCTTTTTCGCCAGGGACGGATCGGCAGCCGGCTCCGTTTCCTGCGCCGCCGGCTGGTCAATCATCGGCAGGTCTTCTTTCGTTTCCTTGTTCCGGGGCAGCTGCGTTTCGTTGTTGCTCATCTACGTTCCCTCCACGCCATAAGGCGATACTGTTTGTATTTCCCTTTTATGACGACTGACCGCCTTTAGCTTTACGCAAGGCTTCCAGTACTTCCGATATTTTCTCGTCCGACATGCCGCGGGGATCGTTCAGCGATTGAAGCCGAAACTCCTCCTCGATCACCCCGGCATACCGGCCGGCCTCCTCCAGCGAATTGACCCGCTCCCGGGCATCCCGAATCATGCGGGAAATATACCCCATCCCGTCCCCGTCGTAATCCGCGGAAAGGAAAGCCAAATCCACCGGCTGGCCGCTTTCATACCGCTGGATCAGCCGCTGATACAGCCCGCGGTTGAAATCCGTGGCGAACATCTCGGGCGGCAGACCGCCGGCGATCCTGCCGATATAATCGGGGTTGAGCAGCAGCAACCCCAGCAGTCCCTCCTCCGCGCTGACGGCTCGGGGATGGGCGGCCGCGTCGGGATTGGCCTTTTTGATAGTATTCTCCGTATTCCGCACAATTTGCGACAATTGCCGGGATTTCTGCTGCTTTTTTCGCCTTTCCATCAGCTCCTGCACCTGGTCGAGAATGGCGGACTTGTTCACGCCCAGCTCCGCGGACAGCTTTCCCGCATACACGTCCCGTTCGATAGGGCTCTGCAGCTCGGCCAGCAGCGCCGCCGCCTCCCGCAGATAAGCCACCTTCCCGTCGGCGGTGCCCAGCATATGCCGCTTACCCAAGGCGATGAGCCGGTATTCCACGTCGTTGGCGGACCGCTCCAGCAGCAGGCGGAACCGTTCCGGTCCGTGATGCTTGATGAATTCATCCGGATCCTTGCCGTCGGGGATGCTGATCACCCGGATGTCCACGCCGGTCTGACGGAGCAGGCCGATGGCCCGCTGGGTCCCCTTCTGCCCGGCGGAATCCGCATCGAATACCAGGATCACCTCTTCGGCGTAACGGGCGATCAGCCGGGCGTGCTCCGCCGTGAAGGAGGTGCCCAAGGCCGCCACCGCATTGGTAAAGCCCGCCTGGTGCATCGAGATGACGTCCATGTAGCCCTCGCACAGAATGAGCTGCTTGCCCCCGCTGGATTTGGCGAAGTTCAGAGCAAAGAGATTGTTGGTTTTTTTAAAGGCAAGGGTATCCGCCGTGTTTAAGTATTTGGGTTTGGAGTCGTCCAGCACCCGGCCGCCGAAAGCGATGACGTTTCCCCGGATATCGATGATGGGGACCATGGCCCGGGCGCGGAATATGTCGTAAATACCGCCGGATTTTTTGCCTCTGGCCGCCAGCCAGGCGGCGGTTAGCTCCTCATCCTTATATCCCTTTCCCCGCATATGATCCCGCAGGGCGCCGAAGCTGTCCGGCGCGTATCCCAAGCCGAACCGGCGGATGGTCTGGTCGGTGTAGCCGCGGGAACGGAAATACTCCAGGCCCACCCGTCCGTCCGGGGTATATAGGTTGGAGTGGAACCAGCGGGCGGCCTCCCGATTGGCCTCCAGGATCCGCAGCCGAAGCCGGGAGGCGGCGTCGTTCACGTCGTTTTCGGGCATCTTCATCCCCGCCCGATCGGCCAGGAACTTCACCGCATCGATATAATCCAGGTTCTCGATCCGCTTGATGAAGGTGATGACGTCGCCGCCCGCGCCGCAGCCGAAGCAATAGAAGGAGGCGGTTTCCGGGTAGACGGTGAAGGAGGGGGTTTTCTCTCCGTGAAAGGGGCAAAGCCCCACCAGATTGCGGCCCCGCCGCTTGACGTTGACATAGGAGGAGACCACGCTCTCGATATCGCTGCGACTGAGCAATTCCTGCAAAAAGCTGTCCGGCAAGGGCACGGCGGTTCCTCCTTTCCCTGAAGCGTCCCCTGTGGCTGGCCCGATTTATGAAAAGCTGTTGATTTTCACCGCCCACCCTTGAGGGATGAACAGGGCGTGGTAAATTTCCAGGGCGTAGTTATCAGTCATGCCTGCGATATAGTCGCAGGCGGCCCGGGCAGCCCCTTCCAGTTCGCAGATGGCGCGGTATTCCTCCGGCAGCCGGTGGGGATGCTCCACAAAATAGGCGAACATCCGGCGCACCAGCCCGTCCACCTTGCTCTCCTCGCTTTTGGCCACCGGATTGCGGTAGAGGGAGGAAAACAGGAATTCATGCAGCCGCAGGAAATATCCCTCCATCTCCGGGTCCATCCGGATATCCTCCCCGCTGTTCTCCACGATGGAGGTGACCAGACGGTCGATCCTGGTGGTGCGCCGGTCGCCCAGCGCCTCGCGGATCTCGGCGGGAACATCGGTTTCCGCCAGCACCCCCGCCCGGACGGCATCGTCGATATCGTGATTGATATACGCCACACGGTCGGCCAGCCGTACGATGCGCCCCTCCAGGGTGGCGGCCTGTTCCCCGCAGGTGTGGCGCAGAATCCCGTCCCGCACCTCCCAGGTCAGGTTGAGGCCGGCGCCGTCGTTCTCCAGCTTCTCCACCACCCGCACGCTCTGCTCGTAGTGGCGGAAGCCGCCCTCCATCACCCCATCCAGCGCCCGCTCTCCCGCGTGGCCGAAGGGGGTGTGCCCCAGATCGTGCCCCAGAGATATCGCCTCGGTCAGATCCTCGTTGAGCCGCAGCGCCCGGGCGATGGTGCGGGCGATTTGGGATACCTCCAAGGTATGGGTCAGCCGGGTGCGGTAGTGATCCCCCTCCGGCGACAGGAATACCTGGGTTTTATGCTTAAGCCGGCGAAAAGCCTTGCAATGGAGGATCCGATCCCGGTCCCGCTGGAAAGCGGTGCGGTAAGCACAGGGCTCCTCCTCCCGTTCCCTGCCCCGGCTCTCGGATGCCAGGGCCGCGCGGGAGCAGAGAATCTGTTTCTCCAGCGCCTCGTATCGTTCTCTCGCCGCCATGACGGATCCCTCCTCTGCTTGTGTATTCTATCTATTACTATATACACCGTTTTCCGCGGTTTTTCCTGCACAAAAGGAAAAAACCACATTTTTCATCGGTTTGCCTATTTTCGCGGAAAAGGAAGATGGATTTTTTCCACTTCTTCCACCATCAAAGAACCGCAGCTCCGCTCGGTCAACGCCTTTTCCAGTTCCCCGCGCCTCTCCTGCGGCAGATGAAAGCGCACCCGTACCGCCTCGGTGTAATCCGCCTCCTCCACCACGCCGCCGCAGGCCACGACCAGGGGCGCCACCATGCCGTATTGGGCATAGGAGCAGCGGATATCCCCCCGCAGACAGGGACGCATATCCGCCTCGCCGGCCGCCTGCACCGCCTGCGCCGCGCCCTGGGCGTAGGCCCGGGTCAGCCCGCCGGCGCCCAGCAGGATCCCGCCGAAGTACCGGGTGATCACCACCGCGCAGTCGGTCAGCTCCCGTTTCAGCAGTACATTCAGGGCGGGCTGTCCCGCCGTCCCCTGCGGCTCCCCGTCGTCGGAATAGCGCATGGCGCCGTCCCGCAGAACATAGGCCCATACATTGTGGGCGGCGTCCCAGTGCCGCTTGCGGACGCCGGCGATAAAATCCTGCGCCTCCTCCTCCGTGGCGACAGGGCGGCAGCGGCCGATAAAACGGGAACGCTTCTCCACAAAGGAGGCTTCCGCCTCCTGCAGCACCGTTCCGTAGCTTTTCTCCATGTCCGATCCCTCCGTAAAACGAGAAAGGGCAGCGCCATTGCGCTGCCCGACAAAGCTCGCCGCTTATTTCTCCTCGTTCATGCCGAAGCGTCTCTTGAACCGGTCCACACGGCCGCCGGTGTCCACCAGCTTCTGCTTGCCGGTAAAAAACGGATGGCACTTGGAGCAGATTTCCACCCGGATATCCTTTTTGGTGGAGCTGGTCTCAATCACCTCGCCGCAGGCGCAAGTGATGGTGGTCTTCTCATATTTGGGATGGATGTTCTCTTTCATTCCTGTCACCTCTTTCGGGAGCCAAAGCAATAACAGTAGGATTATAGCACAGGGCTCCTGAAATTGCAACATTTATTTTACAAAAATCTTGTTTGCCCGTTTGCCTTTGACAGAAGCGATTCCCCCGCCCCTTCAAGAGGCAGACCCGTCCCCCACGTCGGTTGGCGCCCCATGGACAAAGGTTCAGCCGCGCGGAAAATCCCGTCCCGCCGGGATCCCGGCGGCAATTTCGGAAAGCCTGGGATTTCCCGGCCGCGCTTCCGGCATTGTCTGCCGCCGCAAGGTCCGGCCGCGCAGGGAACGCCGTCCTTTTCCTCCGCGTTTACAGGGACGCCCTCCCATGAGTCCGGCGATATTCTGACGGGGTGGCGCCGGACTCCCGCAGAAACAGGCGGTTGAAAAATTTTCTGTCCCGGTACCCCACGCTTTCCGCCACATCGGCCACCAGCCTGTCCGTGTTGGCCAGCAGCCGCCGCGCCTCCTCCATCCGGCGGTGCTGAAGGTAATCCTTGAACCCGCAGCCGTATTCCCGCCGGAACTTCCGGCTTAGATGGGCGGGATCCCTATGCAGGCCTTTCGCCAGCGTTTCCAACAGCAACGGCTCCTGGAAACGGGTGTCCGCCGCCTCCTTCAGGAAGGCCGCGTCGCCGTCCGCCGTCTCCCCGCGCTCCAGCCGCAACTGCCGCAGCGTGAGCACCATCAGCTCCAGCAGCCGGGCGCGCACCACCGCCATATATCCCGGTTCTCGCCCCTTGTACTCCTCCTGTATGGTCTCCAAATTTGCCCGGACCCGCCCCTCTCCGTCGGTCAGGGCCGCGCCGCTGTAGGGCCCGAACCGGAAGCCCGGCCGCACGTGCAGCCAATAGCTTTGCAGCACGTCGTCCATTCCCCGGCAGGACCGCAGGGTATTGTCCAGAAAGGCCGGCCGGAACAGGCAGTTGAACACCCTGGCCGGTCCCTGCGTACAGCGGAACACATGGGATACGCCGTCATCGATGACAAAATATTCCCCCGCCCCGGCGGTACACGTGTGCCCGCCTCCGCTGTGGACCAGCGTGCCTTCCAGAATATAGGCGATTTCCAGAAAATCATGGGTGTGGGCTTCCACATCCTCCGCCACCTCCCGGATCTCACAGTAAAAATCCTCCCGCTGGCCGGCCAGATTTTCCAAATGAAGCTGCCGCACAATTTCACCCCCGTATCCGGCCATTTCCGCCCCATGGCGAAACGGCCCCGCATCCGCTATAATGCAGATCATATCCTATTGAAAAGGAGCGTTCCGCCATGCCGTTTACCAATTCCCAGCGTTTCCGCCTTTTCTTCAGCAGGGATCCCGCCATCGACCGCACGCCGGTCGTTGAATGGGCAAGCTGGTGGGATCAGACCCTCACCCGCTGGCGGGGGGAAGGACTCCCGGCCGCAGACGACTGGGGAGACGGCGTCAACGATTATTGGGGGCAGGACCTGCTCCACCAGTTCTGGTGCCCCACCCGAGGAGCGGGACTGCCGGCGCCCGCCACCCACGGTGCGCCGCTGATGCTGGATGAAAGGGACTATGAACGCATCCGCCCAGCTCTCTTTACCGATGAGCTGCTGGAGGGGCTTGACCGGTGCATACGGGAGTATCTGGAACACAGCGCCGGCCGGGACCCGGTTTTCTGGTTTACGCTGGATGGCTTCTTTTGGTTTCCCCGCGTCCTGTTCGGCATCGAAAACCACCTGTATGCCTTTTATGATTATCCGGAGCTCATGCATCGGGTGAACCGCGATCTCTGCGACTTCCACAAGCGGACACTGGAGGTGATTTATTCCCTCATCACCCCCCAGTTCATGACTCTGGCGGAGGATATGTCCTATAACTTGGGGCCCATGTGCTCCCGGGAGCAGTACGACGAATTCCTTCTCCCCTATTATAAGGAGCTGGTCCCCCTCATCCAGGCCCGGGGCACCAAGGTCCTCATCGATACCGACGGCAACGTGGAGCCTCTGATCCCCTGGTTCCTGGACGGGGGCATCGAAGGCATCCTCCCTCTGGAGCGGATGGCGGGGGTGGATGTCAACCGCATCCGGGAGCAATATCCCTCCTTGCTCATGATCGGCGGCTTTGACAAAACCGTCATGCATCGGGGCGAGGAAGCCATGCGGGCGGAGTTTGAGCGGATCCTGCCCGCCATCCGCTCGGGCGGCTACATACCGTCGGTGGATCACCAGACCCCGCCGGACGTATCGATGGATAACTATCGTATCTATATGCGGCTGCTGCGGGAATACAGCGAAAAAATCGGACGATAAAGCGAAAGGGGCCGACGGCCAGGAAACCGCGGCGGCGGCAGGCTGCGTCCAGTATACCCCCCAAATCCGACACAGCCGGCGCCATCCGATAGGCTCCCTTTGGGGGCTGTGTCCATTGTACCATAAAGCCCGCGGTAAGGGAAGAAGTCGCGGCGTTCCCCTGCCGAATACGTTTGATGGAGCAAGCGTCGGGATTTCATCATTCCCTTGTTTCAAGCGAGCACATATGGTAAGATGAAAGCCATAAATCGGCATCAGGGATGTGGTAAAATGGAGATTGTGAATACACCCACATTGGAGACGGAACGACTTATATTGAGAAAATTCACCGAAAAGGATCTTGAGGCGCTGTATCGGCTGCTTCAGGATCAGGAAGTGAATACCTTTTTACCCTGGTTTCCCTTAAAAAGCATGGATGAGGCGAGGACCTTTTTCGAGGAAAGATTCGCCGCCCATTACAAAAAGACCCGCGCCTATCGTTACGCGATCTGTTTAAAAAGCGAGGGGCCGCCCATTGGCTATATAAACGCGGAGATGGACGACAGCCATGATTTCGGGTATGCGCTTCGCAAAGAATTCTGGCATAAAGGAATCGTTACGGAAGCGGGCCGGGCGGTTATCGAGCGGTTGAAAAAAGACGGCATCCCCTACATCACAGCCACCCACGACGTCCATAACCCCCGCAGCGGCGGCGTCATGAAGCAATTGGGGATGCAATATCGCTATTCGTATGAAGAACAGTGGCAGCCGAAGGATATCCTGGTTACCTTTCGTATGTACCAATTAAACTTTGACGGCGAGCAGGAGCGAATTTATAAAAAATACTGGGACAATTCCGCCGTGCATTTTATCGAGGAAGGCCTATGATTTCCGGTCATTGATCTGTGCCCCTCCGCCCAAACAAGCCGAAAGCCGCCCATAGACCATAAAAGTCTATGGGCGGCTTCTGAATAATCTTGAACAATACAGAACGGATTTCACCGAACAATATCCTATCGCCAATTTGTGGTTATAAATCCCCTGTCGGCCGCTGTAAAATTTCCGTGGGTCCGTGTATGAAATCCGCCATATTCTTGGCCAATACCGCCATCAAGCTGCACGAACCAACGGATACCCCGGAACCGGAACGGCCTCTTCATTCCTCCGAAAACAAGCGCGCCGGGGCCATTTGAAAAAAGCGGCAGAGCCGGAACAAATGCCGCACCGTAAAGGTTTTGGGCACCACGCCTATTTCCATTTGACGAAGAATAGTCAGGGGAACCCTCGTCTCCCGCGCCATAGCTTCCAGCGTTAACCCTCTATCCTTGCGCTGGCGCCGAACGACCCGGCAGATATTCGCCAGTTCTCTGTTACTGATCGATGATAAATCGGTCATTGTCCTTCACCTCTTTTGCATAAACCATAAGTCAATTTGACTTAAATATCAATACCTCATTTTGCGCTATATTACTATAGCGGTGAGGTGATGGTTTTGACTTATCTGGAAAAATTGCGTGGTTTACGGGAGGACCGGGATCTTACCCAAAAGGAAGTGGCGAACATGCTGGGAATCGCCCAAACCACTTATTCTCAATATGAATTGGGTAAACGCGCCATGCCCATCGAATGCCTGGTCGCTTTATGCCGGTATTACGGCGTGTCGGCGGACGATATTCTCGGGCTGACCGGACGTAAACGCTGATAAGGGGCTTTTTGCCAAGCCCCGCACGCTGCCCGCGGAGCAGCCTCCCTCTCGCCTTCCGGCAAAAAAATATGGACAAATCCGCCCGAATTGCCTATAATGAATTTTATTCCGCCTCCGGGAACCGATTCCCCGGGGACGATGAAAGGAATGATCGACTCAATGAAAGTAGGCACCGTAACAGAGATCAAGAAGCAGGAATTCCGCGTAGGGCTCACCCCCAACTGCGTCCAGGCCTATACCGCCGCCGGGCACACCGTGTACGTGCAGGCAGGCGCCGGTCTGGGAGCAGGCTATACGGATGAGGCATACGCGGCCAAGGGAGCCGTCCTGCTGCCGGATGCCGCCTCTGTTTTCGACGCCTGCGATATGGTGGTCAAGGTCAAGGAGCCGCTGCCGGAGGAATATCCCCTTTTGAAAAAGGACCGGATCCTCTACACCTATCTTCATCTGGCCGCCAGCCGGGATTTGACCGACGTCCTGCTCCATTCGGGCGTCAAGGCCGTGGCCTTCGAAACCATCACCGATGACCGGGGCGCTCTCCCCTGTCTGCGTCCCATGAGCGAAATCGCCGGCCGGCTCAGCGTCCAGGAGGGGGCCAAGTATCTGGAGAAGCCCTTCGGCGGCCGGGGGATCCTGTTGGGCGGCGTTCCCGGGGTGGAAAAGGGCAAGGTGGTGGTCCTCGGCGGCGGCATAGCCGGAACCAACGCCTGCCGCCTGGCCCTGGGCATGGGCGCCCAGGTGACGGTGCTGGATCTCAACCTTGACCGGCTGGCCTATCTGGATGACCTGTTCGACGGCCGCATCACCACCCTATACAACACCCCCGGCAATCTGGAAACCGCGCTCACCGGCGCGGACCTGGTTATCGGCGCGGTACTGGTAGCCGGCGCATCCACCCCCAAGGTGCTCAAGCGGGAGCATCTGCGTCTGCTCAAGCCCGGCGCGGTGATCGTGGACATCGCCATCGATCAGGGCGGCTGCTGCGAAACCTCCCGGGTCACCTATCACGACGACCCAGTGTATACGGTGGAAGGCGTGGTCCACTACTGTGTGGGCAACATGCCCGGCGCGGTTCCCGGCACTTCCACGGCCGCGCTGGCCAACACCACCCTGCCCTTCGGTCTGATGATCGCCGATTTGGGGCTGGAGGAGGCCTGCCGCCGGAATCCCCACCTGTCCGCCGGCGTCAACATTTATCGCGGCGCCTGCACCTGCGAAAACGTGGCCAAGAGCCTCGCCATTCCCTACACGCCGCTGGAGCAGCTCCTGTAATATGCCGCGGGATCCCCGCCAGAGGAAAAGCCTTCGTTTTTTCCCGATAGCCGTTTGCGCGGAACAACAGGGGCGGATGGTGGTGACGCGGTTTGAAGAAAAGGCCTTGTAAGGGGCAAAATACCAACAGCGCCTAAAAACGCTAAATGAGCAACGCCAACCGCATTTGGCGTTGCTTGTATTTTGTATAAAGAACCACAGGTTTAGCCTGTGGTTCTTTATACAAAAGGGAGGTGCTGCATCTTGCAGCACCTCCCCGAAAACCCTTTGCGGGCCATGAATGACGGCCCGCATTTCGCATCTTACGGACGCGAAACCACGCTTTTCCAAGTCTCAAGGTATGGTATCACAGGGCAACCATCCCTTTTTATATCTTCCCGCAAACCTGTCGCCCGCCGCGGCGCTTTCGGACAGCGTGCAAAGCCGCTATGGGGGAGCGTTCCGCTCACATATTTTTACTATCGTATCTATTGATTAATTCTTCATAATGATGGGCGTATTGCCGATATTCTCCGATAAAATCCTCACTTTGACAGGGTTCAAACCCCTGTAACGCTCCATTCACGAAAAAAGGCGTGTAAGCGACAACAGACTCCACTTGGTTATTATTCCATTTCGCCATATAAAGGCGGTCATCCTCCTGAATGTGTTGCTCATTTACCTTCAAGGTATACGTATAGGCGGATTGCTTGATAAAATAATGCGGTATTTGCTGCCCGCAATAATGCTCCACCTCAAACGCCTGCGGATGATTGGTGGTAAAGGTATAATACCTATCCGCTCCCTCTTTCTTCATGACGGAAATCGTCACCTGGGAATCGCCATAATCAACCGTGTAATGAGGGGAGGATTTGTCGATTATATAGCCCGCCGCAAGGAATACCAAGCTCAATGCCGCGGCGCATACGATCATGGCGCCAATGCCTTTGGATTTTTTCATCTGCTAATCTCCCCCATTCTTTTAACCATCCCGTCATAATCACAGCAAGCCGGTAATCAGAAATCGTCTGACGCCTGTCCAGCCCCATTTTTTGATCCGCCCACAACCTCACAGGCCCATGATATCCTCCACCGGCAGGCTCATCAGCAGCCCGCGGCTGTCGGTTTTTATCCCCGCCGCCTCGTTGATCGCCAGCATAAGCTTGTGCTTCATGGTACGGGGGGCCAGAATCGCCACGATTTCCTTCTCCGGCTGGATGGTGAAGCCCAGGAAGGACTCCGCCTCCTCATAGCCCACCCGCCGGGCGTGCAGCACCGTGCCGCCCCGCGCGCCGGCCTTGGAGGCTGCCTGCATGACGGCGTCCACATTGCCCCGCTCCACCACGGTCAGCACCAGATCAAAAGGGACCTTTTTGCCTTCCTCTTCCATCGTGGGCTCCCGCTTCTCCTCCATACCGGCCGCCTCCTTTTCCTTGATGTGTTCCAAAATCTGCGGCACCCGTCCGCTGACACCGCTGAGGGGCAGGGTGAACAATATTCCCCTGCCCGGGCCGGTCATCCGGAAGTCGTTGGTGGTATCCTCCAGCAGCCGGCGGGAATGGTCGCCCTGCACCAGGGTGAGCACGATATCCTTTTCCGTTTCGCTCAGCCCGAAATAATCCAGTATCTGAGAATTGGCGGTGCCAAAGCCCAGGGTGATGAAATGATAGGGCAGCCCGCGGGAGCGGTAGAAATCCACCACCCGCTCCCCCTTGCCGCGGTCCATGATCGTCACCAGCAGCTTCACCACCGGTTCGGCGCTTTCTGCTCTCACCCTTCTTCCCTCCTCGGCTCATCCGTCGCATCCATCGAGGTATAGTCCACGATGTCGTCCCTAAGGACAAAATCCTTCCGCAGAGCGGGCACTTCAGCGGATGCATCCCCCGCCGGCGCTCCGGCATTTTTCTTTTGCCGGAGCTTATAGAAAAGCCCAATAATCTGAATGGTGACCAACGGGGTCATCGCCACCATGGCGACGATGCCGAAGGCATCGGTGAGGATATTCCCGCCCATGCTGTCGCAGGCGCCCATGGTAAAGGGCAACAGGAAGGCGGCGGTCATCGGTCCGCTGGCCACGCCGCCGGAATCAAAGGCGATGGCGGTAAAAATCCTGGGGACGAAAAAGGACAGCGCCAGGGCAATGCCATAGCCCGGGATCAGGAACCAGAAGATGGAAATCCCCGTCAGCACCCGGATCATCGCGATGCCCACCGAGCAGGCCACGCCCACCGAAAGCCCCAGACTGATCGCCCTTTGGGGAATGGCCCCCTCCGTGATCTCCTCCACCTGCCGGTTGAGCACATGGACCGCCGGCTCCGCCGCCACGATAAAATAGCCCACCACCATCCCCAGCGGAATCAGGATATAGCGGTAAGGCAGCGCCGCGATTTCGCTGCCTAGATAATAACCGGCGGGCATGAACCCGACATTGACGCCCGTTAAAAACAGCACCAGTCCGATAAGCGTATACGCCACGCCCACCAGGATCTTCAGCAGCGGCTTGCGGCGCATACGCAGGGCGATCACCTGAAAAACGGCAAAGAAAACCAGTATCGGCAGCAGCCCTAGGGCGACCTCCTTCAGATATTCCGGCAATCCGTGAGCGAATTCCCGCGCCACATCCTGAGAGGTGAACATATCGGGGATTTCAAAGGGGGTGTAAGCGATTTCCGTCGATTGGAAAGCCAGCCCCATAAGCATCACCGCCAGAATCGGCCCGATGCTGCACAGGGCGATCACACCAAAGCTATCCTCCTGCGAGGATTCATTTCCCCGCATGGAAGCCATGCCCATTCCCAGCGCCATGATGAAGGGCACCGTGATGGGACCGGTGGTGACGCCGCCGGAATCAAAGGCCACGGCGAGAAACTCCTTGGGAATAAAAAACGCCAGCAGGAAAACCACCGCATACAGCGCCAGCAGCACCCAGCGGAGCGGAATCTTCAGCAGGCTGCGGACCGCCGCCAGCACGAGGAACACCCCCACGCCCACGGCCACCGTGACGATAATCGTAAGATCGGGGACGGCGGGCACCTGTCTCGCCAGCACCTGCAGATCCGGCTCGGCCACCGTGATGGCCACGCCGATCAGCAGGCAGACGGCGATCAGTCCTCCCACCTTTTTGGACTTGGCCAGTTGGCCGCCGATGGCATCGCCCATGGGCATCATGGCGATATCCGCTCCCAGGGAAAAGAAGCCCATTCCCACAATCAGCATCACCGCGCCCATGAAGAACATCATCATGGTGCCCACCGGCAGCGGCGCCAGCGTGAAGCTCAACAGCAATACGATGGCTGTAATCGGCAATACGGAGGACAAGGCCTCCCGGATCTTCTCCGCCAGCTTTTTCTTCACGCATACGCCTCCCTTGCTGAATTTTCATCCTGTTAGCCATATGTATACTTACGTCATAGAAAACGAAAAAAGACCTGAACCGTCCTACCCTGCAAGGGAAGGGACGCGGATTCGATCACGCAGGCTCCGTCTGTCAAAGCAAATGGAAACCCAGATATCCGGGCCGCCCCCTCGCCGCCGGGAGCCAAGCCCCCGCCTGCCTTTACCACCGCCGTATTCTCGCCGCCATGCGGATGTGCGCGGAAGCTCCCCGCCATGCTTCCCCGGAAAATCCCCTACAAAGCGCCTGGATAGGATTCCCCTCCGGTCGCAACCATCTTCCCCGGAATATGACGTACTCCCGTGTCGCCACTCTCTGGCGTTTCCCGCAGGGCAAACGCGAGGACACAGCCGCTCAAATCCTCTCTTCAAGATACACTAGGCTGTGTCCAGTATACCATAAAGTGGAAAAACGCGTCAATCGCCTCTCCGAATTTTCCCCTTTTCCCCCGCCTCAGGAATTGCCTCCCGATGGCCGGGGAATAACGGCCTCCGCCTCTGCTACCGGCTCCCGCATCCACAGAGAAGGGGTGATCCGCAGCGTGAAGCCGCAGCCGTCGTCCGCCGCCCATTCATGCATGGGCGCCCTGGGCAGCGCATAGGCCGCCATCAGCATCATGATAACGCCGCCGTGGGTGCATACCACCGCCTCGGTATCCCCTGCGCGCATGAGCTCCCGCACCAGCTCCTCGAATGCCGCCGTGACCCGCCGCTGAAAAACGGCCGCATCCTCTCCTTCTGGAATTTCCGCCCGCTTGCCGGCGATCCAGTCGCGGAAGGAGGCGTCCTGCTGCAGAGAAGCGGCGCTCCGTCCCTCCCAGCGGCCGAAATCGCATTCCGCCAGCCCCTCCACCACTTCCTGGCGGCAGCCGGGATACAGCACCTCCAGCGTCTGGCGGCAGCGCGTCAGGGGGCTGGTGAAAAAGCGGCCGGCCGTAGGATATCCTCCCCCCTCTCTAAGCGCGAGCAGAGCGTTCAACCCGCCGGGGGACAGAGGCAGATCCGTGCGCCCCACATAGAGCCCTTCCTCGTTCGCCTGGGTGCGCCCATGGCGGATGAGATGGATTTTGTAGGATTTCATCAAAATTCCCTCCCAAATATCACATTTTGACGATTTACAAATCGTATCATCCTATTGTATAATCGATAACATACAGTATAGAGAGCATCTGCGGCTGCTGTCAATAGGGGAGTCGAAAACTGTTGGGTTTGAGCAGAAAGTCCCCCTTCTTCACTGGAGGATGGGCCTTTTTGTTTTTTGTTGTGGGTAAATATAGGCCGCTTTACGCGGCGGGTGGAGGGTATGCATGAACACCGCTTTTCCTAGAATCCTGACCTTGCTGCGGAAAGAGCGCGGCATCAGCCAAAAAAAGGCGGCGACCGATTTGGGCGTTTCTCAAGCGCTCTTGTCCCATTACGAAAAGGGGATCCGGGAATGCGGGCTGGATTTTGTGGTCCGTTCCGCCGATTACTACCATGTATCCTGTGATTATCTGCTGGGCCGGACGCCGGACAAAACCGGCGCCGTTATCGCGATCAACGAGATTCCCGACAACGACCCCTCCGCCAAGGACAACCAGTACCGCGGCAGTGTACTGCCCGTGCTGAATAAAAAGCTCATCGTCAATTCGCTGAACATCCTGTTCGACTTGCTGCAGCACTGCGGCAGCAAGGGGTTGACCACCGAGATTTCCGCCTACCTAACCCTGTCGGTCTATGCGGTATTCCGGGAGCTGTACGCCTCCAATCCCAAGAATCCGGCTGCCATGTTTTCCGTGGATGGGTATATCTATCCGGCGGCGCTGCTGGGGGAACAGGGAAAGACCCTGGCCCGCATCGGCCGTCTGGCCCAGGGGCACAATATCGGGGAGGTCCAAGGACTGGACGCGCAGCGGATCCCCTCGATACTTCCCGACGACCTGACCCGTCAGTACCCGCTTTTCGCCTCTTCCCTGTTCAATCTCCTGCGCAACGCGGAAAGCTGCCTGAAATGACCCATCGATACCCGCATATCCGGCAAGCGGCGACAGGTGTCGCCGCTTGCCTTTTCAAATTCTTCCGCAAAGCAGAAAATCGGATCAGAAGGGGGCATCCGCATGGAATACCGCCGGTTTGGCGAGCATTACGTCATACGGCTTGACAAGGGGGAGGAAATCGTGGCCCGGCTGCGGGAACTGGCGGAGGCCGAGGGAATCGCCCTGGCCACTCTGACCGGTATCGGCGCCGTGGGCAAGGTGACGGCCGGGGTATTCGACACCAAAGAAAAGCTGTTCAAGGGCCGCACCTGGACCGGCGATCTGGAGATCGTCTCCATCGGCGGCAGCATCAGCCGGATGAAGGGCGCGGTCTATCCTCACTTCCACATCAGCGTGGCGGATGAAGCCGGGCATGTGTTCGGCGGTCATTTGAACGAGGCGGTGATCAGCGGAACCGGAGAGCTGGTCCTCACCCGGATAGCGGGAGAGGTGGACCGTTGCTTCGATGAGGAAATCGGACTGAATCTGTTCCGCTTCCTGTGACGGCCTCACCATAGCGGCTATTTACCCATGCCGATTCCATGCCGACGTTCAGCCCCGCCATTCACGACGGCAAAGAGTATCGCCGCCGGTTATGCGCCTACCACAAAATTTTAAAGGCGAGCGATACGGTCTGCCGCAGGACTGGAATGACGACGGCCAATACGGCCCCGAAAGACATGTGGAGGTTCCGGTATGGAGCGACGAACCCATCGGCAGCTATAAGTCCAAGCGGTGACAGCCGCTTCTTAAAGAAGGGAATCCAACTTTCCCCTCTCATCCTCCCTTTCCCGCCCGTCGTATACGACGGGCGAAGCCTTACAGATCGCCGCCGGCTCCTCCTTCGGCCGGCCGAATATAGAGAAGGAATACAGCAAAACCGGGCGGGGTCCAGCGACCTTCCGCCCGGTTTTATTTTCTTCTATCCTCAGTACCGTTCCAGATACCGTTCCAGTTCCCATTGAGTGACGCGGATCTTGTAATCGTCCCACTCTTCCTTTTTGTGGGTGACATATTTCTGGAAAATATGCTCTCCCAGGGTTTCCCGAATCAGCGGATCCCGCTTCATCGCCCGCACCGCCTCGCTCCTCCCGCTCATCCTCCGTCAGCTCGAAGATGTTGGCATCGGTGGAGTCCGGCGGCGTCAGCCCCCGGCGGATGCCGTCCAGCCCGGCGGCCAGACATAGCGCCAGAGTGAGATAGGGATTGGCGGAGGGATCGGGATTGCGCAGCTCCAGCCGGGTGCCCACTCCGCGGGAGGCCGGCACCCGCACCAGGGGGGACCGGTTGCTGGCGGACCAAGCGATGTAGACCGGCGCCTCGTAGCCGGAAACCAGCCGCTTATAGGAATTGACCAGCGGATTCGTCACCGCCGCCATTCCCCTGGCGTGCTCCAGGATCCCCGCCACAAAGCTGTAGGCGGTTTTGCTCAGGCCCAGCGCATCCGCCGGATCGTAGAAGGCGTTTTTCCCGTCCTTCATCAGCGACATATTGACATGCATACCGCTGCCCGCCATACCGTAGATGGGCTTGGGCATAAAGGTGGCGTACATATCGTGCATGTGGGCGACGGTTTTAACCACCAGCTTGAAGGTGACGATGTTATCCGCCGCGTTGAGGGCCCCGTCGTATTTGAAATCGATTTCGTGCTGACCGTTGGCCACCTCATGGTGAGACGCTTCGATCTCGAAGCCCATATCCTCCAGCATAAGGCACATGTCCCGCCGGGCGCTCTCCCCCAGGTCGGTGGGGCCTAGCTCGAAATAAGCGCCGCGGTCGTGGGTCTTGGTGGTGGGATGCCCCTCCTCGTCGTTGTTGAAAAGGAAAAACTCGCATTCCGGCCCCACGTTGAAGGCGGTGAAGCCCATCTCCTCCGCCTGACGCAGCACCTTTTTCAGCAGACCCCGGGGATCTCCCTCAAAGGGGGTGCCGTCCGGCTTGTAAACGTCGCAGATCAGCCTGGCGACCCGGTTGTCCTCATCGTACCAGGGAAAGATCATAAAGGTATCCAAATCGGGATAGAGGTACATGTCCGACTCCTCGATGCGCACAAACCCCTCAATGGAAGAGCCGTCGAACATACACTTGTTCTGCAGCGCCTTATTCAATTGGCTGGCCGTGATGGCGATATTTTTGAACGAGCCGAAAATATCCGTAAACTGCAGCCGGATAAACCGCACGTTTTCTTCCTTGACAATGCGTATGATGTCTTCCGCCGTATAACCAGCCATACTCTCACGCCTTTCCGCCGCCGAAGCGGCCTTGACTTTTGCTTACCGAGACATTATCGCATCCCTGCCGGGCTCTTGTCAAGAGAAAAGGTCGGGCAAGGGAAGTTCCCGGTGATTTTCCGTTTTTCTTTTCCGGCCTTCTCCCAAAATTGTCTCATATTTGGGTATCCGGCGCAATAAGCATAGAAACGAGGATTTGGTTGACACCGTACACGGGGCGGGGTATAATAGAAAGACACTGCGTATTTTGGGGAGGCAGTACATATGGATATATGGACCTTGCTGCTGATGTCCATCGGCCTAGCCATGGATGCTTTCGCCGTTTCGGTCAGCAGCGGTATCGTTCTCTGCCATACCTGCTGGCGGCAGACCGTCCGTATCTCCGGCAGTTTCGGCCTGTTTCAGGGCTTGATGCCGCTGGTGGGCTACACCATCGCCCGCACCTTCGCGGACAAAATCGGCGCTGTGGATCACTGGGTGGCCTTCGGGCTGCTGGCCTTCATCGGCGGCAAAATGCTGTGGGAGGTTTTCCGCGGCAAGGACGACGACCTTCCCAGCGGCGATCCCTGCGGCTGGAAAAACCTGCTGGTCATGTCGGTGGCCACCAGCATCGATGCCCTGGCGGTGGGGGCCTCCCTGGCGGTGATGCCCCGCACTGGCATATTGGCCATGTCGCTGGGCTATCTGATCTGCTGTGGGGTCATCGCGCTCGTCACCTTCGTTATCTGCTTCGCCGGGGTCAAGATCGGCTGCCGCACGGGGAACTTTTTCGGCCGCAAGGCGGAAATCGCCGGCGGAATCGTTCTCATCCTTATCGGCGTGAAGATTTTGCTGGAACATCTGGGGGTGCTTCCCAACCTCGGCTGAGACGGCGACCCCTTTCGCAAAAACAAAAAAGCGAAACGCCGGCGGCTCCGGGCTTCCCGACAGGGAAATCCAGGGCCGCCGGCTTTATCTTTCTCCCCCTATACCGAGCTATACCGCGCAGCCGCTCTTTGTTGTTCTCGTCCGGCCGGGACAGCAAGCCGCCGCCTTCCCCTCGTGTCTGCGCCACGGGAAAAAGTCTTTCGGCTTTTGGGAGGTGGGGGTTGGACCTAGTGCATGACAAGAAACCCATCAAGCAAGAAGGGGATTATCTCGATAGGCAAGCGTTTTTAGCGCGAAAGTCAAATGAGACAAGGGGGACAAATGATAAGGTTTTCGGTTTTCTGCTTTTTCAAATTCCGTGTTCCATTTGGGTTTAAGCGAAAAACACCATTGAAGTCCAAACCGTAAGGGCTCAGATTTCAACGGTGTCTTTAATTGGGCTGGATGTCAACGGCAGCGTCCATCTCCCGCCAGCAAGGCGCCTATGCTGCGGCACTTGACCGCGCCTGCTCCGGTCACCCGTCCGGGTAACGAAACTGCAGACGGGGGCTCTTTCCTATACTGTCCCATTCTTTCTCCCGCCTACAGCGACCTACAACGCATGGCACAGGCGCATAACGCTCTCCGTAAGGAATACCGCCGCCGTGGAAGCCAGCGCCACCGGCAGCAACCCCTTTTTCATAAAGGAGAGGATCAGGGCCGCCACCATCCCTGCCAAAGCAGACCACATGGTGGCCGTGGAATACAGGATGGCCGGAAAGGTCATCGCTCCCAGCACGGCATAAGGCAAATAATACAGCAGCGAACGGAGGAAGGGGCTGTTCACCCTGCCCCGCATGAAAGAGAGGGGGAGCACCCGGGGCAGATAGGTGACCAGCGCCATCACCGCCACGCCGCAAATCCAATAAACCGTCATGCTCATGCCACCGCGCCCTCCTCTTCCGTCTCCGGCGCCGGGAACAGCAGCGCGCCCATGACCGAGGCGGCCACGGCGCAGAGGATCAGCGCCCAGCCGGAAGGCACCCGGTTCAGCAGCGGTACCCAGCGGAAAAGGCAGCTAAGGGCGACTGCCGTCAGGGTAACCGCCGCCACCGCCCGGGAACCCCGGGCCTCGGGCACGACGATGGCGATGAACATGGCAAACAGGGCGATCCCCAGCGGCGAGGTGACGGCGGCAGGCAGCACGGACCCGGCCAGCGCGCCGAACAGGGTGCCCAGCACCCAGCCCGCGTAGGGGCCGGCGGACAGCCCGGCGAAAAACCAGCCCGACAACTGCCCCTTTTCCCGCATGGCGAGAAAAAAGATCTCATCCGTCACGCCGTTGGCCAGCAGCAGCCGCTTCACAACGGGGATGCGCAGCATCTTTTGAGAAAGGGAAAGAGACATGAGCATATACCGGATGTTGATCACCAGCACCGTCACGCCGATTTCCGGCAGCCCCGCGCCGGCGGCCAGAAGCCCCGCCCCCGCCTGCTGCCCCGCCGAGGTGAAATTGGTCATGGAGATCAGCAGCACCAGTTGCCAGGGCAGGCCGTTTCCCACCGCCCAGACGGCAAAGGCGAAGGATACGGGGAGATAGCCGAGAAAAACCGGCCAGCCGGTACGCAGGCCTTTCAGAAATTGCCGCCTGCGTTGTGTCATATCCGCCATGGAATATTCTGTCCTTTCCACTTTATCCTTTCTCCCACCCATAAAACCCGTAAAGAAGCCCCGCCCGCGGTTCGGCAGGCAGGGCGTGGTTCCATCCTTTCGGCCGGGTCAGCCTCCCAGATAGGCGTGCCGGACCTGCTCGTTATCCAGCAGATCGGCGGCGGCGCCCTCCAGCGAGATGGCGCCGGTTTCCAGCACATAGGCGCGGTGGGAGATGGACAGCGCCATTTTGGCGTTCTGTTCCACCAACAGCACCGTGGTGCCGTCCCGGTTCACCTCGGTGATACAATTGAAAATCTCCTGCACCAGAATCGGAGACAACCCCATGGAGGGCTCATCCAACAACAGCATCTTCGGGCGGGACATCAAGGCCCGTCCGATGGCGAGCATCTGCTGCTCCCCTCCCGACAGGGTTCCCGCCGTCTGCTTGCGCCGCTCCTTCAGCCGCGGGAAGCGGAGGAACACCTTTTCCAGATCCTCCGCCACCCCGGCGCCGTCCTTTCCCGAACGGATGTAGGCGCCCATTTCCAAATTCTCCTGCACCGTCAGGGTGGCGAACACCCGCCGCCCCTCCGGCACCTGGGCCAGCCCCATCTGCACGATCTTGTGGGGCTCGGTTTTCAGAATGCTCTTGTCCATAAACCGGATATCGCCGGTTTTCGAACGAAGCAGTCCGGAAACCGTGTGCATGGCCGTTGTCTTGCCCGCGCCGTTGGCGCCGATCAGGGAGACGATCTCCCCTTCGTCCACATGAAAGGAGATCCCCTTGAGCGCGTGAATCGCGCCGTAGTAGACATGGATATCCTCAACCGTCAGCATCATCTTGCGCGCCCCCTTATCCGCCGAGATAGGCCGTGATGACCTTCTCGTTGCGGCGGATATCGTCCGGCGTGCCGGACGCGATCAACTGGCCGTAATCCAGCACATACAGCCGCTCGCAAACGTTCATCACCAGGCTCATGTCGTGTTCGATCAGCAAAATCGCCACCTGGAACCGTTCCCGTATGGAACGGATCACCTCCATCAGCTCATGGGTTTCGGTGGGATTCATCCCGGCGGCCGGCTCATCCAGCAGCAGAAGCTGAGGATCGGCGGCCAGCGCCCGCAGGATTTCCAGCTTGCGCTGCATACCGTAAGGCAGATTGGCGGCCATCTGATCCGCCACCGATTCCATACCGAACACTCCCAGCAGCTCTCTGGCCCGCTCCTCCGCCTCTCCCTCCTCTCTCCAATAGCCGGGGAGGCGGAAGAAGGAGGAGATCACAGGATACCGCATGGTGTGGTTGATGGCCACCCGGATGTTGTCCAGCACCGACATCTCTTTGAAGAGGCGAATGTTCTGGAAGGTCCGGGCTATACCGGTCTGGGTAATCTGATAGGGCTTCTTGCCGATAATGCTCTTGCCTGCGAACCGGATGGCGCCGCGAGTGGGGGTGTACACCCCAGTCAGCAGATTGAAAACGGTGGTTTTACCCGCACCGTTGGGCCCGATCAGGCCGACGATTTCCCCCGCGTCGATCGTGAGGTCCACATCCGTCAAGGCGCGAAGACCGCCAAAATCGATTCCCAGTTCCTTCACTTCCAGCAGCGGCATCAGTCAGCGCCCCCTTTCCGCTTCCCTTTTCCGTGGAAAAAGGCCTTGACACGCCCCACATTCGCCGGGGCGTTTTTCACGGCACGGGTCAGGGAAAACTCATATTTTCCCAGCAGTCCGCCCGGACGGAACACCATCATGACGATCAGCAGCAGCGCGTAGATGACCATCCTGTAATCGTCGAAGCCGCGGAGCATTTCCGGCAGCAGGGTCAGCGCGGAAGCCGCGATCACCGAGCCGGTGATGGAGCCCATGCCGCCCAGCACCACGAAGATCAGGATATCGATGGATTTGTTGAAGTCAAACACCCGGGGGGTGATGGAATAGGCATGGGACCAGAGCGCACCCGCCACTCCGGCGAAGCCGGCGGCGATGGCGAACACCAGCACCTTATAATAGGTCACGTTGACGCCGGAGGACTCCGCCGCCACCTCGTCGTCCCGGATGGAGATGACCGCCCGCCCGTGCCGGGAATAGATGAAAGCATAGATCAGCGCGATCATGATCACCGCGGTCCAGAAAACAATGGGAAAATTGGTCAGTTTTTCGGCGCTCATGGTCCGGCCCTTGCCGGTGATCCCCAAATTGGTGAAAATCACCCGGATAATTTCGCCGAAGCCCAGGGTCATGATCGCCAGATAATCCCCCTTCAGCCGCAGGGCGGGGATGCCGATGAGGATGCCCGCCAGCGCGGCGGCGATTCCGCCCACCAGCATGGCCATGATCAGTTGCAGCCAGCCGGGCAGGACGTGGATGGCGGTGACGTTGATGGTGAACACCGCTCCCGCATAGGCGCCCACCGCCATAAAGCCCGCGTGCCCCAGCGCCAGCTGACCCATGTATCCGCACACCATGTTGAGGCTGACCGCCAGCATGACGTTTATGCACAAGGTGGTAAACATCCGCTCCGAGGTGAGCGCCCCGGTGGCGAACAGCACCTGAAATAGCACAAAGGTCAGGATCACCAGCGCCAGATTGATGATGTAGGAGCGTACCCGTGTTTTATTCATCGCCCCCACCTACACTTTCTCTTTGACATTCTTGCCCATAAAGCCGGAGGGCTTTACCAGCAGGACAAGGATGAGAATACCGAAAACCACGGCGTCGGCCAAACTGGTGGAGATGTAGCCCTTGGTCAGCGCCTCCACGATACCGATGGCGAAGCCGCCCCACATGGCGCCGGGGATGATACCGATACCGCCCAGCACCGCCGCCACGAAAGCCTTGAGGCCCAGCATGGAGCCCATCATGGGTTCCACCTGGGTATAGGTCATGCTGTACAGCACCGCCGCCACCGCCGCCAGGGCCGAGCCGATGGCAAAGGTGAGGGAAATGGTCATATTCACATTGATGCCCATCAGCTTTGCAGCGTCGCTGTCCTCCGAAACCGCCCGCATGGCCTTGCCCATCTTTGTTTTTTTCACAAAAAGCTGGAGCAGGATCATACAAACCGCCGCCACGCCGATGGTGATAAAAATCATGGAGCTGTAGGAGGTGTTGCCGATGGTGATCATCGGCAGCCCCGGATCGGTGAAGAACATGGGATCCGGGGAAATCAGCAGAATGCAGAGATTCTGCAGCAGCAGGCTGACGGCAATCGCGGTGATGAGAGCGGAGATCCGGGTGGCCTTGCGCAGGGGCCGATAGGCGAACCGCTCGATCACCACGCCCAGCACGGAGCAGAAAACCAGCGCCCCCAGCGATGCCACGGCCAGAGGCAGATTGGCCCGTCTCATCAGCAGCAGCGTCACATAGGATCCCACCATGATCAGATCGCCGTGGGCGAAATTGATCAGCTTGACGATTCCATACACCATGGTATAGCCCAGCGCCACCAGAGCGTAGATGCTTCCCAACTGCAAGCCGTTGAGAAGCTGGCTGACAAATTGCATGAATGACACCCGCCTTTGTCCGACAAACAAGAATAAAGGGAGAAGACCGATCCTCTCCCTTTATCCCCTTGTCTTGGAATAAAAACAACCCGTGCGGAAATTACATGGACGCGTTCAGGGTGTATTTCCCGTCCTTAATTTCCACGATGGAAATCGGCTTAATGGGATCGCCGTTGGCATCGAAGGTGATGGTGCCGGTAACGCCGGTATACTCCAGCTTCTTGAGCTCCGCCACCACCTTGTCATAATCGGTGGAGCCGGCGTTTTTCACCGCCTGCAGCATCATGTTGGTAGCGTCGTAAGCCAGCGCGGCGAAGGAAGCGGGATCCTTGCCGTATTCCTCGCGGTAGGCCTTGACAAAATTCTGCACCGGCTCGCTCTGATCCTCCATGGCGTAGTGGTTGGTGAAGAAAGCGCCTTCCAGCACGCTCTTGTCCACGCCCTCGATGCCCAGCACGCCGTCCCAGCCATCCGCACCCAGGGCAGGAACGTCCTTGATATTGGCGTAGTTCTTCTTCTGCTGGCAGATGGTACTGACAGTATTGTAATAATCCGGCATATAAATCGCATCGGGGCTCGTGCCGTCGATGGTGGTGAGCTGCGCCTTGAAATCCTTGTCGCCGCTGGCATACGCCTGCTCCGACACAATTTCGATGCCCTTGCTCTGCGCCTGCGCCTTAAAAGCGTCCTTCAGACCGATGGAATATTCGTCGTCCTGATTGAAGATAATGGCGATTTTCTTGAAGTCCTGACTGGAGGCGAAGTCGGCCATCGCCTTGCCCTGGGTGGCATCCAGGAAGCAGGCGCGGAAAACATTGTCCTTCCCCTCGGTTATGGCGGCCGCCGTACCGGTGGGCGTCATCATCGGAATCCCCACGGAAGCGGCTTCCTTCGCCACGTCGATGGAGGGGCCGGAGGTGACGTCTCCGATCAGCACGTCGATCTTCTGCTCGTTCACCAGACGATCGAAGGCGGTGACGGCCTCCTCGGCCTTGCCCTTTTCGTCCATATGTACCGAGACAATCTCCTTATCGAACATCTTGTTTTCATTGGCGTGCTTGATCGCCAGCTCGGCGCCGTTCTTGGCCGCCTGGCCATAGGAGGACACAGCTCCGCTGGTGGGCGCCAAAATCCCCACCTTCACCGCGTAATCGCCCTTGTCCCCGCCGCCGCTGCAGCCAGCCGCGGCTCCCACGGCCATGCAGGCCGCCAGCGCCACGGAAAAAATTCTCATCTTTTTCATCTTGACTCCTCCAAACCTATGATACGGCGTCGCCGCCGTTTCTCCCCAAAGGATTCTATTATTATACGATGGTCCTGCGCCGGAATCAAGGGCTTTTCACCTTTTCCCTCTTCCGGCTTCTCATATTATACGCAATCCGCCGGTTCTTTGCAAGTAAAAACCGCCGCAAAACCATTTCTTTCCCGAAATTTCACCGTCATAATGGGAAAGACCCCTTCTTTCCCCGCTTATTCCGTCGAAAATGACGCCTTTTCCTTCCTTATCCCCCATTTTCCTCAACGGACGCCGGCAGCCGGACGGTGAAGGTGGTGCCCACCCCCGGCGCACTGTCCGCCCGCACGTCCCCGCCGTAGAGTCCCACGATGTGCTTGACGATGGACAGCCCCAGTCCCGTCCCTCCCTGTTCCCGAGAGCGTCCCTTGTCCACCCTATAAAAGCGTTCGAACACCCGGTCCAGGTGCTCCGCCGGGATACCGATGCCCGTGTCGTGCACGCGGATGACCGCCACGCCCCGCTCCAGCGTGGCGGAAACATTGACCGCGCCTCCTTCCCGGTTATACTTGACGGCGTTTTCCATCAGATTCTTCAGCAACTGATAAATCCGGCGGGGATCCGCCTTCACCTTTACATCGCCCATAAATTGATGGAGGACGATTCCCCGGGCCTGGGCCTCCGGGCGAAGGGAGGCGGCTACTTTTTCCGCGATCTCTCCCAGCAGCACAGGCGGCGCATCCGCCTCCGGCCGGGCGCTTTCGATTTCCGAAAGCTGCAGCAGGTCGTCGGTGAGCTTCTGCAGCCGCTCCGCCTCGATCTCGATGATCTCATAAAAGGACTGGGCGGTCTCCTGATCCCGGGGCGCGCTTTTCAGCAGCTCTACATAGCCCCGGATGGAGGTCAGGGGCGTTTTCAGCTCGTGGGAGACGTTGGCGACGAACTCGCTTCGCATGGACTCCAGCTTGCGGATACGGGTCACATCCGCTACCACCGCCAGCGCCCCGCCGCCCCCGTCGCTGATGGGCGCCGCGTACACCTGCAAAATCCGCTCCGGCGGACCGGCCAGCAGCAGGGTGTCCCGTACCGCCTCCCTCTTTTCCGCCGCCTGATCCATCAGCGCCTGGATCCGCATATACCCGCTGCCACATTCGGATAACCGGCGGGCGGTGGCGGGACAATCGCCCAGCAGTTCCCTGGCGCGGTGGGTCATCAAGGTGATGCGTCCGTCCTCTCCCAGAGCCACCACCCCGTCGTCCATTCCCTGCAGGATGCCCGCCAGTTGGCTGTTGCTCTGCTCCAGCCGCTTCTGCGCGGCCTCCAGCCGCTCGGACATTTTGTTGAAGGCCCCGGAAAGCTCCCCCATCTCGTCGGGCGCGTCCGCCACCCGCACGGTGACGTCCCCATCGGAGATGCGGCGCACGGCGTTGACCAGAGAATGCACCGGCTCCATCATTCTGCCGGCGGCGTAATGGGCGCTGAACAATGCCACGATCAGTCCCAGAAAAATCCCTATACCGGCGCAGCACCACAGCATGAACTGCACCTGTCCAAACCCCTTGAGGGGAACCGACGCCCGCAGCACCACCACCCTGCCGTCCGGCAGCGTCCGGCTGCGGGCCAGATACATCTGCCGCAGCCCCAGCGTGGCGCTTTTTCGAATATCCCGGCCTTCGCCCTGCTCCAAAGCGCCGGCCACCTCCCGCCGTTCCCGATGGTTCTCCATGGATGCGGGATCCTCGCGGCTGTCGCCCAGCACCTTTCCATCCGCGGCGATGATGGTCAGCCGCAGCTCCGAGCCGGCCGACTCCAGCCGCTCCCCCATGGTCAGCGCGGCCTGCTGATAGTCGGCGCCCTCTTCCAGATAAGCGTCGGCCAGCGCCAGCACATTGGAAAGGGTGTCCTCCGCCTCGTCGGTGTAGATCTGTTCCATCAGCGGCACGGCAAACAGAAAAGCGATCAGCAGACCGGCGGCGATGGATATAACCGCCGCCCGGAAAAACCGTTTTCTCATGGCAGTTCCGCTTCCTTTCCTATGGTGTCCCAGAATACGAAGGGGGCCGCGGCGGCCTTCTGCATACAGCGCCGGCAGCCACCCCCAGGCCGTCCCCTCTCGGCGGCCGCCGCCTCAAGCAAGCGGGC
>CAKTTT010000007.1 GCA_934615635.1 uncultured Eubacteriales bacterium
CCGGAGGTCAACTGACAATGGGGGACCTCTAAACCCGTTTACGGGTAGCAGGTAACCGTCTTTCGTAACTGGCAGACCGTACCAACGCGATGTGAGAGGAGGGCGCTGGATAGACTATTTCAGGTGCGGCGGCCGTCATGGAGAGGAGAATCCGGTCCAGGCCAGCCGGTTGGTTTGCAGCAGCCGGAGCATGGAGCGATAGGGGTAGGCGCGGCAGACCTCTCGGGCGGAACAGATTTTGTCCGCCAGATTGACCAGCATCGCCTCCCGGCTGCGGGGAAGCCGTCGCAGGGTAAAGGGCCACATATGGCTGGAGATGATGTTCTGCTCCACCGCGTTCAGCGCAAAACGCTGCCGGGCATTACGCAGGGCGGTGGCGGGGTGGGTCCATCCGTGGAGATTGTGCCCGGCGTGCTTTTCATGCCAGTCGTACAAGAAGAAATCATGGAGCAACGCCCCCCGCACGAGACTGTGCCTGTCCGCCCGCATATGGAGCAGCCGCCGCAGACAGAGGCTTACATAGGCCACCGCCAGGGAATGCTGCAGGCAGGAGGTCCGTCCGTGCTGCAAAAATCCGTTCATGCGGCGCACCTCCGGCGAACGCAGCAGGGCGTTGGCCGTCCCTACCAGGATCTCGATATCCTCCGACGTCAATTCCATTGGCCGATCTTTCCTTCCATCCGGTTGTGTGCTTTCCAGTATAAGCCGAAGCCCCTGTCGAAGAGGGACGAATCAGGTTTCCAGCTCCACCCGGCTGCCCCGGGGGGATTTGCGCACCAGGATTTTTTTGTCGATGCGCTCCTTCAGCTCGTCCACGTGGGAGATAATACCTACCAGCCGGTCGGTTCCCGCAAGCTGCTGCAGGGTTTGAAGGGCGGCGTCCAAGCTTTCCGCATCCAGGGAGCCGAAGCCCTCGTCCACAAACATCGTGTCGATGGAAACGCCTCCCGCTCGCCGCTGCACCACGTCGGAAAGGCCCAGCGCCAGGGCCAGCGCCGCCTTGAAGCTTTCGCCGCCGGACAGGGTTTTAACCGGCCGCGCTTTACCGGTATATTGATCCATGACGCCCAGTTCCAGCCCGCGGTCGGTGAGATTTTCCTGAAAATCGTTGCGCACAAGGGTGAAACGGCCGTGGGTCATCCCCGTCAGCCGCCGGTTGGCCTGGTGCAGGATCTGATCGAAGTAGGCGGCCTGGACATAAGCCTCGAAGGCGATTTTTTTCTTACCTGCCAGCCGTCCGTTGGCGGTATCCGCCAGCTCTCGGATGTCGATATACGCCTTTTCCGCTTCTTTAAGCTGACCCAGCTTGTCGGTCAATTCCGCGAGAATCCGGCGGTTGGCATCCAGCCGGGAACGGAGACGGCCGCCTGCCTCCCGGATTTGGGCGGATCTGGTTTCCAGGGAGGCCGGATCGTCCTCGCTGCTGCTCTCATCCGGAAGCAGTTCCTGTTCCAGCCGCTGTATGCGGGTCGCGCTCTCCCGGCGGTCGGCGTCGTATTGGCTCAATTCCCGCTGCAGGGCGGCCGCCTGCTCCGGCGGCAGGAGGGCGGCGCGCATTTCCGCCATGTCGGTAAAGCCGTGTTTCGCACAAAGGTCCTGCGCCAATGTGCGCTGCTTGTCGATTCTCGCTTCCAGATCCGTTATGGCGGCGGCCAGCGCCTCCCGCCGGCCGGCCAGGCGCTGTGTCTGCTGCCGGGCTTCTTCCGCGGCCCGCAGCGCCCCTTCCCAGGTATCCCGGCTTTGGGACAGCGATTCCTCCAGGCGATGAATTTCTCCGCGGGCGGCGGCGGTATCCGGGCAATCGGGCGGAAGCTCCGCCGCCAGAGCATCCCGGGCCGCCTTGGCGGCCGCGACGGCGGCTTGCAGCTCGTTGAGGAGAGCGAGGCGGCGGCGCTCCTCCTCCGCGCCCTTGGCCATGCGCTGCTTCAGTTCCCCCAGCCGACCGGGGAGAACCTGCCGGCGGCTGCAGCGTTCCCGGCAGGCCGCCAGCTCCGTCTCCAAACGGCTTTGCTCCTCCTGCGCCTGGGTCAAGGCGGTGGGGATGGCTGCCTCATCGGGGGCTATTCCGAGTTTGGCGGCTGCCTGCTCCAGGGCCGTCTGCCTTTCCCGCAGGGAGGCGCCGGCCTCCGCCGCGACACGGCTGGCAGCGGCGAAACGCTCGGATAGCGCCTCGCAGCGGGCCTTCCCCGCCTGTAGCTCCTCCTCGGAAGGGACGTCCTCCGGCAGAGAAGCCGGGGCGGGATGGTCCGTAGATCCGCAGACGGGACAGGGAAGCCCGGGCTTCAGCCGAGAGGCCAAAAGACCGGCGGCGGCGCCGAAATATAGGGCTTCCATTTGATTATAGGCGGTTTTTTCCTTATAGTAGGCCGCTTGTAGATCCTCAAAGGCGGTTCGAGCGGCTGCGGCCGCGGTCAGCGCCTGGGCGGCTTCCCGCTGCAGCCGCAGCAGCAGACGCAGTTCCTCCAGTCGGGCAAGGGCGCCCTGCAGCGCCGCCTCGGCCTGGACCAGCTGGGCGGGTGCGTTTTCTAGGGAAAGGCGCTCATCCTCCAGCTTTTCCTGCTCCCGCTGCCATTCCACAAGGACGGCGGATCGTTCCTGATGGGCGGCCTGGGCTGCCTCCAGGCTTTCCTCCGCCTGCTTCAAGGCGGTCCGACGCTTGTCCAGGCGGTCGTAGCGATCCAGCAGCCCTTGCAGCTCCAGCAGGCGGCGTTCCATCGTCTGCCGCTCCGTCGTCTTGGCTTTTTCGGCTTCCAGAATGGCTTCCGCGCCGGAGAGCGCCTGCTTTTGCCCGGCGAGCTGCTGCTCCAGGCTGGCGGCGGTGTGCCGATGATCCTCGAGCTGTCTGCCCAGGGAATCCAGCAGGTCGCAGGCCGGGGCGGCCTCCCGGGCGTGTTCGGCCAATTCCAGCCGCCCGCGGGCCTCTCCCATGACGGCCGCCGCGGCGTTCAGCTCCTCCAGGCGGCGGCGGGCCTCCTCCAATTGCTTCCGCCGGCTGGCCGCGACGGCGGCCTGCTGCCGCTGCCGGTCCAGCAGGGCGAGCTGCTCATCCGTCTCCGCCAACCGCTCCCTGTCCGCGCGGTTCTGTTCCTCCATCCGGCGGAGGAGCTCCCATTCCTCCGCCGCTGCTGCGGAGGAGTCGTTTTCCCGTATGAGCCGGAGCGCCTCCTCCAACGGAGAGGCGGGCTCCGCCATAACGCGGCCGCAGTTGTCCGCGATATGCCGGCGGATATCCGCCAATTCCCCGGCCAGCTCCCGGGCCTGATCGCTCAGTTTGGACTGGAGTTCCCGGTAGATGCCAGTGCCGAAGATCCGCCGGAAGATATCCGCCCGTTCGTCGCTTCCTGCCAGAAGAAGGCGGAGGAACTCCCCCTGGGCCAGCATACAAAGCTGCTTGAACTGCTTGTAGTTGAAGCGCAGGATCTCCGTCACCCGCCGGGTCACCTCAAACATTTTGGTGACCGGGGGGGCGTCGGGAAGCAGCAATTCCGCCTCCGCCGGCTGGCGGGTGAAGCCCTCCCCCCGCTTTTTGGGCCGGTTGTATTCCGGTCGGCGGATAACGGTGTAAATCTTGCCGCGATGTTCGAAGCGCAAGTGTACGAAGGTATCCGTCTGAGGGGCGGCGAAATCGCTGCGCAGGCTGTCCCCGCCGCGGGCTTCCCCGCTGGTTTCGCCGAACAGGGCGTAGGAGATGCCGTCGAAGATGGTGGTCTTGCCCGCGCCGGTGTCCCCGGTGATGAGAAACAGCCCGGAGCCGCCCAGCCGGGTGAAATCCACCTCGCAGCGGTCCGCGTAGGGGCCGAAGGCGCTCATGATCAGTAAAATCGGTTTCATACACGGCCCTGCTTTCCATAAGAATCGGCGGTGGGGGAGAGGGGTAAGGGGAATGAGGAGGCGCGGTGCCCGGCGCTGTCAAAAAGGGACTGCAGCGGCATGGATATGCGCCTTGCGGTCCCTTTTCCCATGGATTTATTGGTTTTTGACAGACGCGCGGGCTGCGGAGAACCCCGGCGGGCGCCCGTCATGGCAGGACGCTATTTGCGACGCTGCCGGAACACCCAATTCCGCTGAATACGGAAGCTGATGAGAAAGAGGAAGGCATCCACCGGGATCTTGACGACCTGGGAATTGATATGGGTGAGATAGACCAGTCCGGACACGAGAGCGGCGGAACAGAGCATCTGCACCACGGCCAAGGTGTAATATCGCAGCAGGCAGCGGCTGCCCGACTCGGTGGAGCGGAACACCGCCGACCGGTTGATGAGAAAGTTGCACATGGAGGAGAGAACCCGGGCGGCGACGGTGGCGATGGTGACGTACAGCGGGGCCTGGGCATTGGCGCCCAGACGATCGAAAACAAAGGAAAAACAGCAGAATAGCAGGAAATCGATCAGGAAGGAGGAAAGGGAGGACACCAGAAACTTGGCGAACACCGCGTAGATTTTGATGGAATCTGCGATGGGGTTGAAATGGGAGGTGCCGTTGTTTTCGATATACACGGTTTCGATCGCCACCTGGCGCAGGGGAATGTTGTCCTCCGAGCAGTCGATGAGCATATTCATCTCATATTCGAACCGTTCCCCCTTGGTGGTAAGGAACCGCTCGATCAGGGGATTCGCCATGGCCCGCAGGCCGGTTTGGGTATCGGTGATCTTCACGCCGCAAAGCAGGCGGAAGACGTTGCGGGTCATCACATTGCCGAACCGGCTCCTGGTCGGGACATTTTCCTGAGAAAAGTCACGGCTGCCCAGGATCAGCGCCTCGGGATGCTCCAGCATATCATCCGCGCATTTGCGAATATCGTCCAGCCTGTGCTGGCCGTCGGAATCCACCGTCACCACCCCGACGCAGTCGGGCATGGTGTTGAGATAATGGTTGAAGGCTGTTTTCAATGCGCGGCCCTTGCCGCAGTTGACATGGTGGCGAAGCACCACGCAGCCGTACTCCTCCTCGCCGGCTCGAAAATAGGAGCGGTATTTTTCGCCGCTGCCGTCGTCCACCAGGATGATGCGGGAAAAGCCCCCCTCCCGCAGATTCTTCAGCAGCGCCAGCAGCTTATCGTCCGGGTGGAGGGAGGGGATAATGATGCAGATGCGGTCGTATGTCTGATCCATAATCGGGCAACACCAGCTTTATTTATGAGATTACTTGTATTGTAACAGATTAATTATAACAGAGGAAAGGACGAAAGTCACCCATTTTTACCATTTTTCGACAGCATTCCTCCGATGAAAAGAAGCGCCGTCGCGGTTGTTCCTTCCGCGGCGGCGCTGTTGTCTGTCAGACGATCTATTTGGTTTCTTTCTCCTTGTCCCGGTCCTTGTCCCTTTTTCCCTTTTCCTCTCCTGCCTCTTCAGGCGGATCGGGGGGAGGCAGAATCTCCACGTGAACCCGTTCGATCCGCCGGTCCTCCACCCGGGTAATGGTGAATAAGAAGTGATCGAACCGCACCTGGGGCTGCTCGTTCTCCGCGGGGATACGGCCAAGCTGATCCATCAGGAAGCCGGCTACCGTATCGTATTCTCCCACCGGGAGCCGGGTATCCAGCAGCTCGTCCAGCTCCTCCACGTCCAGAGAGCCATCGATGTCGAAGGCGGTGTCGCTCAGGCGGGTGACCTCCTCCTCCTCGTGGTCGAATTCATCCTGGATATTGCCCACAATGGATTCCAGCAGGTCCTCCATGGTGACGATTCCGGCAAAGCCGCCGTATTCGTCCACCACGATGGACATCTGCATATGTTTCTCGGTCATCTCGGAGAAAAGATCGCCGCAGCGTTTGGTTCCCGGCACGAAATAGGGCTCGCGCACCAGATGGCGCAGAGATACGTCGGCGGGAAGCGTCTGCCCCACATAGGGAAGCAGATCCTTGATATACAGCACGCCGATGATCTGATCGATGTCCTCCTCGTAGACAGGAAGACGGGAGTAGCCCTCGTCCACGCCGATGCGCAGCGCCTCTGCGATGCCGTCGTCCGCCTCCAGGGCGGCCACGTCGGTCCGGGGGGTCATGATATCCTCGGCGGCGATGTCGTCAAACTCGAAGATATTGTTGATCATATCCTTCTGAACGCCTTCGATGACCCCCTTTTCCTCGCCCACATCCACCATCATGCGGATCTCTTCCTCGGTGACGTTTTCCTCGTCGGCGTGGGGATCCATGCCGAACAGGCGGACGACGACGTTGGTGGAAAAGGAGAGGAGCTTGACGAAGGGCTTGGTGACGGCAGCCACCACCCGCAGTATGCCGATCACCTTGAAGGAAAGGGACTCGGCCTTCTGCATGGCGATGCGCTTGGGCACCAGCTCGCCCAACACCAGGGAGAAATAGGACATGATCAGGGTGACCACCACCACGCTGACGCCCTGCACCGTGCCCAGGAAGGGCTGCAGCGCCGGAATCAGGCCCACGAACCATCTGGCCAAAGGCTCGGCCAGGGACTGGGCGGCGGTGGCGGAGGTCAGGAAGCCGGCCAGGGTCACGCCGATCTGAATCGTCGCCAGGAAGTTGGAGGAGTCGGCGGTGAGCTTGAGCACCTGCTGGGCTTTTTTGTGCCCCTCCTCCGCCATCTTGTGCAGCTTGGCGTCGTTAAGGGAGATGATGGCGATTTCCGACGCGGCAAAAAAGGCGTTGAGGAATATCAGGGCGAGCAGCAGCAGGATCTGCAGCAGCAGGCTGCCGGCGGAAAAGCCCGTTTCCGCCGCGAGCAGGAGCATGTGACCGGTAGGATCAGGGTCAGGCATGGATGTATATTTCCCCTTTCAGATGCGGATAAATCCGCGGATAGAATTCGGGCGCTTTGCCCCGCCGTATAGGAAACGGGCAAAAAGGGCAAAATCGCAGTAAGAATATCATATCGGGTTTTGCGGCGTCTGTCAAACGCCCGCCAGGCCCGGGGGGGATTCTCTGACAGTCAAAAAGCCTTGTAAACAGCGGATTTGGCGCATCATCACGGGATTGGGACGATTTGCCCGTATTTTTGCCTTTTTGCGGCCGTTTTCAAATAGTTGACGAATCTGATTGCGAAAATATGAAAAAATAGGACATTTTTTGGGTTTACAGTTTTTATCAAACGTGGTAGTATAACCTTTGGTGTATGTTTGTGCTTTTTTTCACAAGATATGCTTCCGGAGTCTTATTTCAATCCTAAAAGGAGGACATATTCATGGCAAGAAAGTTTAAAACCATGGATGGCAACAACGCCGCGGCGCATGTATCCTATGCGTTCACCGACGTGGCGGCCATCTATCCCATCACCCCGTCGTCCGTGATGGCGGAGGTGACGGATGTCTGGTCCGCCGCTGGGCAGGAAAACCTGTTCGGCCGTCCCGTGAAGGTGGCGGAAATGCAGTCCGAGGCCGGCGCCGCCGGTGCGGTTCACGGCTCCATGCAGGCGGGCGCCCTCACCACCACTTATACCGCTTCCCAGGGCCTGCTGCTGATGATCCCCAATATGTACAAGATGGCGGGCGAGCTGCTGCCCAATGTCATCCATGTTTCCGCCCGTGCCCTGGCGTCCCACGCCCTGTCCATTTTCGGCGATCATTCGGACGTGTACGCCTGCCGCCAGACCGGCTATGCCATGCTGTGCTCCTCCAGCGTGCAGGAGGTCATGGACCTGGGCGCCGTGGCCCATCTGTCCGCCATTAAGGGCCGGGTGCCCTTCCTCCATTTCTTCGACGGCTTCCGCACCTCCCACGAAATCCAGAAGATCCAGGTGTGGGATAAGGAAGACCTGGCCGAGATGCTGGATTGGGAGGCTGTGGATGCCTTCCGCGCCCGGGCGCTGAACCCCGAGCATCCGGTGCAGCGCGGCACCGCGCAGAACCCGGATATCTTCTTCCAGGCGCGCGAGGCCTGCAACACCTACTATGAGGCGGTCCCCGACGTGGTGGAAGCCTACATGAACGAGGTCAACAAGCGCATCGGCTCCAACTATAAGCTGTTCAACTATTATGGTCCCCGGGATGCCAAGCGGGTCATCATCGCCATGGGCTCCGTCTGCGAGACCATCGAGGAAACCGTGGACCACATGAACGCCGCCGGCGACAAGGTGGGCCTGATTAAGGTCCGGCTTTACCGGCCCTTCTCTGCCAAGCACCTGATCGCCGCCCTGCCGGCCGGCGTGGAGTGCATCTCCGTGCTGGACCGCACTAAGGAGCCCGGCTCTGTCGGCGAGCCGCTGTATCTGGATGTGGTGGCCGCCCTGAAGGGCAGCAAGTTCGAGAGCGTGCCCGTGTATACCGGCCGCTACGGCCTGGGCTCCAAGGACACCACCCCTGGCCAGGTTGTCGCCGTCTACCGCAACATGGAGGCGGGCCGTCCCAAGAAGCGGTTCACCATCGGCATCGAGGACGACGTGACCAAGCTGTCCCTGAAGGTCAAGGAGAACCTGGACACCACCCCCAAGGGTACCCGCTCCTGCAAATTCTGGGGCCTGGGTTCCGACGGCACCGTGGGCGCCAACAAAAACTCCATCAAGATCATCGGCGACCACACCGATATGTATGCGCAGGGCTACTTCGCCTATGACTCCAAAAAGTCCGGCGGCGTCACCATCTCCCACCTGCGCTTTGGCAAGAAGCCCATCAAATCCACCTATTTCGTCAGCAAGGCGGATTTTGTGGCCTGCCACAACCCCTCTTATGTGGATAAGTACGATATGGTCAGCGACGTGAAGCCGGGCGGCATCTTCCTGCTCAACTGCTCCTGGAGCGCCGAGGAGCTGGAGGCGCATCTGCCCGCCGCCATGAAGAGGTATATCGCCAAGAACGACGTCAAGTTCTACACCATCGACGCCACCCACCTGGCCAAGGGCCTGGGCCTGGGCAACCGGACCAACACCATTCTGCAGTCCGCTTTCTTCAAGCTGGCCAAGGTTATCCCCACCGAGGACGCCATCAAGTTCATGAAAGACGCGGCCACCAAGTCCTATTCCAAGAAGGGCGAGGCCATCGTCAAGATGAACCATGACGCCATTGAGTGCGGCGCCAAGGAAGTGAAGAAGGTCAAGGTTCCCAAGGAGTGGGCCAAGGCGGTGGACGGCGCCGTGAAGGAAGCCGAGATCACCGGCCGCCCGGAGATCAAAGGCTATATCGACAGCATCCTGCAGCCGGTCAACGCGCAGCAGGGGGATAAGCTGCCCGTCTCCACCTTTGTCAAGGACGCGGACGGCACCGTGCCGCTGGGCAGCGCCGCTTATGAGAAGCGCGGCATCGCCGTGGACGTTCCCTGCTGGATTCCGGAAAACTGCATCCAGTGCAATTTCTGCTCCTACGTTTGTCCCCATGCGGTCATTCGTCCGGCGATCATGAACGAGGAAGAGGCCAAGAACGCTCCCGCGGGCATGAAGATGAAGCCGGCCACCGGCCTGCAGGGCTATCAGTTTGCCATAACCGTCTCCGCGCTGGACTGCACCGGCTGCGGCTCCTGCGTCAACGTCTGCCCCGGCATGAAGGGCAACAAGGCGCTGGAGATGAAGCCCCTGGAAACCCAGGAGGCGGAGGAAGAGAAGTTCCTCTACGGCTACAACCTGCCGGTGAAGCCGGAAGTGAACGAGAAGTTCAAGACCACCACCGTCAAAGGCAGCCAGTTCAAGCAGCCGCTGCTGGAGTTCTCCGGCGCCTGCGCGGGCTGCGGCGAAACCCCTTACGCCAAGCTGATCACCCAGCTCTTCGGCGACCGGATGTATATCGCCAACGCCACCGGTTGCTCCTCCATCTGGGGCGGTTCCTCTCCCTCCACCCCCTACACGGTGAACAAGGACGGCCATGGTCCCGCCTGGGCCAACTCCCTGTTTGAGGACAACGCGGAATACGGCTACGGCATGTTCTTGGGCGTCACCGCCCGTCGCAACCGCATGGCGGACATCATGAAGAAGTTCGCCGAGGCGGACCTGCCCGAGGAGTGGGGCCTGAAGGCCGCCGCCGCCGAGTGGCTGGAGGGCAAGGACGACGCCGAAAAATCCAAGGCCGCCGCCGCCAAGGTGGTGCCCGCCCTGGAGAAGGCTGTGGAGGCCTGCGGCTCCTGCGGCTGCGATTTCGACGGCCTGTATAAGGAAGCCCTGAAAAATAAGGATATGCTGGTGAAGAAATCCTTCTGGATGTTCGGCGGCGACGGCTGGGCCTATGATATCGGCTTCGGCGGCGTGGATCACGTTCTGGCTTCCGGCGAGGATGTCAACGTCATGGTGTTCGATACCGAGGTCTATTCCAACACCGGCGGCCAGGCTTCCAAGGCCACCCCTGTCGGCTCCGTGGCGCAGTTCGCCGCCGCCGGCAAGGCCGTGAAGAAGAAGGATCTGGGCGCCATCGCCATGAGCTACGGCTATGTTTATGTGGCGCAGGTCGCCATGGGCGCGGATATGAACCAGACTCTGAAGGCGATTCAGGAGGCGGAGGCCTATCCGGGTCCCTCCCTGATCATCGCCTACGCCCCCTGCATCAACCACGGCATCAAGGGCGGTATGGGCATCTCCCAGACTGAGGAGAAAAAAGCGGTGGAGGCCGGCTACTGGCACACCTACCGGTTTGATCCCCGCAAGGAGGAGAACGCCTTCACCCTGGACAGCAAGGAGCCGACCACGTCCTATCGGGATTTCATCATGGGCGAGGTCCGCTACAATTCCCTGACCCGGTCCTTCCCGGAGCGGGCGGAGAAGCTGTTCACCGAGGCGGAGCAGGGCGCCAAGGCCCGTTACGACCATCTGCTGCGGCTGGGCGAGCTGTACAGCAAGAAATAAATTTACCGGATAAAAAAGATAGGGGAGGCCACCGCAGGTGGCCTCCCCTATCTTAATTGTCGCCGAACCCCCCGGCTATACCGGGGTTCCGGGAAAACTTTAGCGATCCGCGAAAAGAGAAGGAATGGGCGGCGGGCAAAAAGGGAAAAGGGAGAGGGAAGCCGATCGGGTCAGCCAATGGGAAGGCGGAGATGCGGCGCAGCGGAGTCGGGCGGTCCCCTTTCCTTTGGAAAAGGCGGAGAAAATAGTGGTGGATTGGGTGGAGAGAAAGGAAGGGGAGGAGTGTCGCGCGGCAAATGAGGGTGGCTTTACGCGCCCTTAGATGTCGCCGCCGTCAAAGCCTCGCCGGCGATTTCTGCACAGTCGCCGGCTCTGCCGGTGGATACGTATCATATCGATTCCCCGCCGAAACTGAAAAACGGCATGAAAAAGCCGCCCCGGAAGGGGCGGCGGTCCGAAGCGATGGGCAGTGGTCAGGCTACCCGCACGTTGATGGCGCGCAGCTTGCTGGCGTTTTTGGGGTCGGCTTCCGTGTCGAAGCGCACATGCTGACCCTCCGCCAGATTTTTGAAGCCGTCTCCCAGGATGGCGGAGAAGTGGACGAACACGTCGCCGCTGCCGTCGTCGTTGGAGATGAACCCAAATCCCTTTGCCTCATTGAACCATTTTACCGTACCGTTTTGCATATACAGATCCTCCTGATACATAATGTTATTCCGAAATCGTACAAATAAAAAACCACAGAGCCGAAGTCAAAATGAAAATTGACTTACAGCCCTGTGGAAATCAATCGATACATTTAGAATACCTCTTCAGTATACGCGCTGGAGCGGAGAAAGTCAAGGAAAACTTTTCAGCCGGCCCGCGGGCGGGGCGCGGCCGCCCCTTGATCGGCGCATTTTAGTTGTCCATATCGAAAAAGCAGGCGAAAAGGACGAGGCCGAGCCCCAGGAAGGGAGAGAGGAGAGCGACCCATTCCAGAATTTTCAGGCTGGAGCAGGCGATTCCGAAAAGAATGACGGCGATGCCCAGGAGCATATACCGGAATCTGTTCTGCAACACGAACACCCCCTCGCCATAAAGATTGCAGAGCCGGAAACTAGGACGCAAGTCCCGGGATGTTAAAATTGTCGGCCATTTCATTGATTTTGGAAGAATCACCGGATAGGGATATCCTCCCGTTTGCCTGTTCCCGCAATGCGCATCGGCGCCGCTGTGTACCGTATCTTTTTCTGCGATTCCTTCAGATAAGATGATTCGAGTGAATATCAACAAAAACAGAAAGGTCTATATCTTTATTATAGGTCGATTTGATGTCTTGTCAATGGAAAGCGGAGAAAAATATCTCGGGAGAAAATCTTGCTTTTTGCGCAGGGATATTGTATACTGAATGTCTGGGGAAATCCTACATTTGCCCCGTTTATGTAACGAGCGCCGCATGCTTTGGGGCATACGGGCGGGCGGGTCCTGTGCGACGGTGCGCCGTGAACCATGTCAGGCGGGGAACCGAGCAGCATTAAGCGGTTGCTACCGTGCGCCGCAGGTCACCTGTCCGTCCGTATGCCCGAGGGGATGCGGCGTCCTGTTTGAAGCGCGCTTTATCCGGTATAATGTGGAAGGAAAGGTGGGACAACCTTGTACCAGGTGCTTTATCGCAAGTGGCGGCCGCAGTCCTTTGCCGACGTTTACGGCCAGGATCAGGTGACCGCCGCCCTGAGGAACGAGCTGCGCACCGGACGGCTGGCCCACGCCTACCTGTTCACCGGCTCCCGGGGCACCGGCAAGACTACCTGCGCCAAGATTCTGGCCAAGGCGGTCAACTGCCTGCAGCCCAGGGAGGGGGATCCCTGCAACGAATGCGAGGTCTGCCGGGGGATCGACGCGGGCTCCATCATGGATGTGGTGGAAATCGACGCCGCCTCCAACAACGGCGTGGACAACATCCGGGATCTGCGGGAGGAGGTCAATTTCACCCCTTCCGTGGCGAAATACCGGGTTTATATCATCGACGAGGTGCACATGCTTTCCGCCGGCGCTTTCAACGCCCTGCTGAAAACCCTGGAGGAACCGCCGGCCCATGTGATCTTTATTTTGGCCACCACCGAGGTGCACAAGCTCCCCGCCACCATCCTGTCCCGCTGCCAGCGGTTCGATTTCGGGCGCATCCAGCCCGGGGACATCGCGGCGCGACTCCGGCAGGTGGCGGAGGGGGAGGGCTTCTCCGTCACCGACGAGGCGGCCATGCTGCTGGCCCGGCTGGCGGACGGCGCCCTGCGGGACGCCCTCTCCCTGCTGGATCAGTGCGCCGCCCGCTCCCGGGAGATCACCGCCGATGTGGTGGCGGAGGCCACCGGCATGGTGGGGCGGGATTATCTGCACGACATTGCCGCCGCGGTGCGGACGGAGAACGGCGGCGCAGGACTTCTGCTCATCGACCGGCTGTACAACGCCTCCAAGGATATGGAGCGGCTGTGCGCCGAGCTGATCGAGTATTTCCGGGGGCTGATGATCGTCAAAAGCGTGGAGAAGCCGGACGACTTGATCGTGGCCCCTCCCGCGGAGATAGCGCGGATGCGGGAGGAAGCGGCCGCCTTCTCCCTGCCCGCCATCCTCCACTGCATGGATGTGCTGCAGCAGTCGCTGGAACGGCTGCGGGGCGGCGTTTCCCGGCGTGTGGAGATGGAGATGGCCCTGCTCAAGCTCTGCACTCCCGAGCTGGACGTCAGCCCCGAAAGTATGCTGCGGCGGCTGAAATCGCTGGAGGATGCAGTGCGTGCGGGACAGGCGGCGGGAGCCGTGTCCCCCGCCCCCGCCGTTCCGGCTGGAAGGGAGGCTTTTCCGCCTCCCCCGGCGGCCGACGAGCCGCCTCCGCCCTGGGAGGAAGCCCCCCCTGCTCCCTCAACCGCTTCAGTGTCCGGCCCGCAGCCGGCTCCCGTTCGGGAACCGCCGGGGGAGGAAGCCGGGGCCGAGCAGCCTATGGAGCGGTGGAACGACGTGCTGGACGGCCTTTCCGCCTCCTGTCCCCCCCTCTATGGGGTGCTGCTGGGGTCCACAGCGGCGATGCGGGGGGATCTGGTGCTGATCAGCGCACCCAACGATATGTTCCGCGCCCTGGTGACCCGGGATGGCAACAAGGCGGCGCTGACGGCGGCCATCCGGGCGGTAACCGGACGTCCCTGCCGCATCGGCATACGCAAGACGGCTCCCTCGCCGGCCAAGGAGGAGGACGATCCCCTGGCCGCCTTTATCCGCAGCAGCCGGGAGCTGGGGGTGGATATAACGGTTAAGGATTGACCGGCTGCATGGCCGGCTCAATAGACGAAAATGGCCGGAGCGCCGTTTGAGATAGAGCGATAGGCAGAGATACTGAGGAAAGCGTGGTTGAAAAACAATGAAAGCAAGATTGCCCCAGGGATACGGCGGCGGTGGTGCCGGCAACATGCAGAGTATGCTTAAGCAGGCGCAGAAGATGCAGGAGGATATGGCGCGGCTCCAGGAGGAGCTGGATGCCCGGGAGTACACGGCTACTGCCGGCGGCGGCGCGGTCACCGCGGTGGTGGACGGCAAGCACAAGGTGAAGAGCTTGGAGATCAAGCCCGAAGTGGTGGATCCCGAGGACGTGGAGATGCTGGCCGATCTGGTGGCGGCCGCGGTAAACGAGGCCATCCGGCAGGCGGTGGAAACCTCCGAGACGGAGATGGCCAAAATCACCAGCGGGGCGGGACTTCCGGGAATGTTCTAAGCCTAGGAGCAAACGGAGAACGCAGCGATGCAATGCGGCCGTCCCTCTGCGCAAGAGAGGCGGGCGGCCCCTGAAAGGACAGAAAGCTTACCATGGCCTACACGGTGGCGCCGCTGGCGCGTCTGGTGGAGCAGCTAGAGCGGTTGCCGGGAATCGGGCACAAATCCGCTCAACGGCTGGCCTATTATCTGCTGAACATCGGGGACGGGGCGGCGGCGGATTTCGTCGGCGCCATTACCGATGCGAGGGAAAAAATCCATGAGTGCCGCATCTGCCACAACCTCACCGATCAGGAGCTGTGCCCCATCTGCCGGACGGATAGCCGGGATAAGGGGATCATCTGCGTGGTGGAGGATCCCCGGGACGTGATGGCGTTTGAACGCACCCGGGAATACAACGGCACCTATCATGTGCTCCACGGCACCATCTCCCCCATGGACGGGGTGGGGCCGGATCAATTGCGGATCAAGCAGCTTCTGGCCCGGATCGCCGGGGAGGAGGTGCGGGAGGTGATCATGGCCACCAACCCCACGGTGGAGGGGGAGGCCACGGCGATGTACATCTCCAAGCTGCTCAAGCCCTTTGAAGTGAGGGTCACCCGGCTGGCCTACGGCATCCCGGTGGGCGGCGACCTGGAATACGCGGACGAGATCACGCTGCGCCGCTCCCTGGAGGGCCGCAGCGAGCTGTAAATAACCTTGATAACGAAGAAATGGAATTTAGTCAAAAAGGACGGTAACGGCTATGTTGGACATTAAACTGATTCGCAGCGATCCCGAAATGGTGAAGGCGGCCATCCGCAAGCGGGAGATGGAGCTGGACGCCACGGTGGATGAGATCCTGGACATCGACGCCCGGCGCCGCAGCCTGACGGGGCAGACCGAGGCGCTCAAGGCGGAGCAGAACGCCGCCTCCAAGCAGATCCCCCAGCTTAAAAAGGAGGGGGGGGACGTGGCCGGGCTGATGGCGCGGATGAAGGAGCTGTCCGCCCGGATCAAGGAGGAGGACGCGGCGCTGACCGCGTTGGAGGAGAAGCAGAAGGAGCTGCTGCTCTGCCTGCCCAATCTGCCCGACCCCGATTTGGAAAGCGGCGGCAAGGAGAACAACAAGCCCGTCCGGGTGTTCGGCGAGCAGCCCCAATTTGATTTCCCCCTGAAGAACCATGTGGAGCTGTGCGAGAGTCTGGGCCTCATCGATTATGAGCGGGGCGCCAAGATCGCGGGCAACGGCTCCTGGATCTATCGGGGCCTGGGCGCCCGGATGGAATGGGCGTTGCTGAACTTTTTTGTTAACGAGCATTTGAACGACGGCTATGAGCTGATTTTGCCCCCCCATATGCTGGGATATGAGTGCGGGTATGTGGCCGGCCAGTTCCCCAAGTTCGAGGATGAGGTGTATTGGATCCAGAACCCCACCAGCTCCGACCGGCGGTTCATGCTGCCCACCGCGGAAACCGCGCTGGTCAATCTCCACCGGGGGGAAATCCTCACCGAGGCGGATCTGCCCCGGAAATATATCGCCTACACCCCCTGCTACCGCCGGGAGGCGGGCAGCTACCGCGCGGAGGAGCGGGGGATGATCCGCGGCCATCAGTTCAACAAGGTGGAAATGGTGCAGTACACCGCGCCCGAAGCCTCCGACGAGGCTTTCGCCGAGCTGGTGGGCAAGGCGGAACGGCTGGTGCAGGAGCTGGGGCTCCATTATCGGCTGAGTAAGCTGGCGGCGGGGGATTGTTCCTTCTCCATGGCCCGGACCTACGACATCGAGGTATGGATCCCCAGCATGGGGATCTACAAGGAGGTCAGCTCCGCCTCTAACGCCCGGGATTATCAGGCGCGGCGGGGCAACGTCAAGGTGCGGGGAGCGGACGGCAAGCTGCGGCTGGCCCACACCCTCAACGCCTCTGGCCTAGCCACCAGCCGGGTGATGCCCGCTATTGTGGAGCAGTATCAGAATGCCGACGGATCGGTTACCGTGCCGGAGGTGCTGCGTCCCTATATGGGTGGTGTGGAGGTTATCCGATAGAAGCCTGGCCCGTGGAGGCATCGCAGGTCGGCATAATGATTACAGACGAAACAAAGCCAGCCGCCGGAACCATTTGGTCCCGGCGGCTGGTTTTGTTGTGATGGAAACCACCGGCTGTGCCGGTGGAGGTCCCTCGTCAGCTTTCGCTTCCAGCATGGAGGGAAGCGGGACGCCAACAAAAGGCTCAATGCCAGATAAGAGCCAACGGCAGAGGAGATAGGCCCGTTTGCGGGCGGTGAGGCGAGGGATGCGAGCGGGAAACCGCGGTGCATCTCGAAAGGCGAGCTGGTCGCGAGCGCCTATGGGGCAGTTCGATCGTAGGGAAAGGTTCCCGGTTGAAGCAGCGTTCGGGAAGGGCTTTGACGACCCGCGGAAAACCGAAAAGATAAGAGGGAGATGGGAGAGTAGGGTAGGGGGGAGAAAAAAGAGGGCAGCGAGGCGGCGGCCCGCATCGCGTGGGAGAGTCCTTTGGACGCTGGAAGGAGGCGCCGTATGCGGAAATCAGGCGTGAAGGAAACAGGGGCGGAGTGCGCCCCCCCTCGCCCCCGCCTTCAGGCACAGCCGCTTTGGCGCTCTTCGGGCGATTTCGGCCAAGGCGCCACAAACTGGACAGGCCCGGGAAGCCGGACTATTGAAACACCGCGCCGTCGGGGATATCGGCGAAAGAGGGGAGGGCGGAGGATCCTGTGGCATCGAAAACCAGGGTCTCCCCCCGGATGGCAAAGAGGTATTCCTGCTCTCCGTCGTCGGTTTTCAGCAGCAGCGTGTGGTTCTTGATCTCATAAGATCCCCGGGGCATATAGCTGTCCAGGGGGGAAAGGGTAAGAGTGAAGCGGTCATCCTCCAGCACAAGGGTGGGTTTCATGACCGGTTCGGACGAGGCGGCGTAGGTGTAAACCCGGGAGACGACGCTTTCGGTCGGACGGCTCTCGCAGCCGGCAAGGAAGAGGGCGAGCAGCAGCGCCGGCAGGCATAGGGCGGCGATCTTTTTCATATAGAGGTCCTCCCTATATTAGATTTTATGACACCAAGGGGCGGCCGGAGGGAGAAAGGCTTCTGTTCCATCTGCGGCGGGCCTTTTTCCGCCCGCTTGGTGGGGAGCCTTTATCTCCCTGAAAATTATAGCACAGTCCATGCCGATTGTCACCGCCTGGAACGTTTCAGCCATCCGCCTCATCCCCGGCAGCGGACAAGGCCGCCTGTTCCTCGTCGAACAGCGCCGCCGCTTCCGGAAACTGGCGGCGGAAGGACTCGTCCGCCAAAGCGATGCGCTGCCGGTAAGCTCTGTAGGCGGGGCTAAGACGCTCCAGATTACGCAAAAAGCCCTCGTAGCCCACCGCCTGCTGAAAGGCGAGAAGTTGCCGGCGCAGGGCCCCCGCGGGGGAACGGCGGAAGGCGGGGGAGCTCCGATAGGCCAAATAGTTCCTGATGGCCTCCTGGTTTTCCGACAGGTAGCGGTCGGGCTCCGCAAGAGCAGCTTCCATGGCGGCGTCCGCCTGCGCCAGAGATGCATCCGTCAGCTTTTCGCAGGCGGTCCGGAGCGACTCCTCCAGCTCCGGCGGAAAGGGGAGTTCCTCCAGATTGTCCAGAAAATCCAGAATGGCGGCGTAGGCCGCGGCCTTTTCCTCCGTATCCACCGGCGTATCCAGAAACCAGCCGAAGTGGAGGAAGATAAAATCGCCGTATTTTCCGGGGAAAGCCGCCTGCAGCCGGAGGGCGGCCGGCTGTTCTCGCCCCAGGCGGCGACGGATCTCTCTTTCCGTTTCCGGATGGTCCGGCCCGCTTTGCAGCATCAGGCGCAGGCAATCGCGGCTGACCTCCAGCCGTCGGGAGGCGGCATCCTGCTCCGCCAGGCAGGCCCGCAACGCCTCGGCGGGATCCGGGCCGTCCAAAATCCCCCGAATCGCCTCTACCGGTACCTCAAGCCGGTGCAGCAGGAGGATTCGCTCCATCCGCCGCGCGTCTTCCGGTGTGAATTCCCGGTAGCCGTTTTCCAGGCGGCGGGGATGGAGCAGCCCCTGCTCCTCGTAATAGGCCGCCGCCTTCCGGGTGGCGCCGGACAGCCGGCAGAATTCTTGTAAACGCATATGCATCACCTCTTTTTTAGGATATACCCGTCCCCTGGGGGCGGGTCAAGAGAAAAAACAAAAGAGGCGGATAGGGAATGAAGGAGAGCAGGCGAAAAGCAAGAGACGGACAGGCGGAAAAAAGGAGAGCTCTCCGCACGGCGGCTGTCCGTTTCTACAGAACCGCCCGAACCCCGCCGATGGAAGGGGCGGCAGGGCTCGGGCGGAAAAAGGATTATAGGGTGGGATGGAAATCCCCCGCGGGAGTCAGGAAGGGGTCCCCCTCCGGCGGCCGGCGCAGGGGGAAGGGGAGATCGAAGGGATTGGCCAGGGGATGCTTGACCGCCCAGCGCACGGGGAAGGTTTTTCCCTTCATCCGGAGCTGCAGCCGCAGGATCACGTCTTGTTCGCTGTCACAGCCCCAGGTTTCGGCGGGCATGGGCAGCACGTACCGTTCCCGGCTGCCGGGGAAGGGCGCGCCGGCAGGGAGGGAACGGACGACGCAGCGGCCGTCCGGGAAGTGGGCGGACAGGGTCAGGACGCCGGGAACATCCGCGCAGCCGTCGTTGCACAGGGCGACCACCAGCTCCTGGCCGTTTTCCTCGCTGTAACGCCGCCAGACCACGGAGGGGCGAATCCGGTATCCCAGACGGGAGGTGAGCGTTTCGTATATGTCCGGACGGTACCGGTGGACGGCCAGCACATCCCAGGGGTTGAATCCCACGGCGGCGTAATGGGCGCCCCAGTCGAAATACCGCTGGATCAGGCTTTCCTCATGGAAAAGGGGAGCGGGATGGGTATGGAAGGGCAGCAGCGTCTCCCACAGGATGGCCCGGCCCGGCTTCCGGCGGGTCACCGCATCGTACTCATAGGGGGAGGAAAAAATCTGGAAGCTGTCCCGGCGCAGCCACACGTCCGTTTCCTCCACCGCCCGGACGCCCGCTTCGTAATCCAGATAATGCAGGGTCATGGCCGCCGGGGTGTTGGGGAAAGCGGCCAAATGGTCGCCGATCAAGGAGGAGATTACCCGTTCGGCAGCGGGGGCGTGATGGTTGGCCGGACGGTTTTCGCCCGGCCCGACGGCGTAGTGATGCCCCTCTCCCCATAGGCCGTAGCCGGATATGTCCACATATTCCAGCAGGGGATGCCGGTCGTATCGCTGCGCCAGCATATATAGCAGCTCCCGCCACCATTTGAGATACTCTTCCGTGTAGGCGGGGTAATATTTCAGGGACGGGCCGAAGCGGTAGTCGTTTTTGTAAGCCTCCATGGGCAGCCGGTCCAGCAGAAAGGCGGGGACGCTGGAGGGCTCGGCGCTGTGACGGCTGGCGTTCATCACCCGGAAGCTCCAACGCTTGCCCCGGGATTCCACCGCCTCCAGCATCCACTCCCATTCCTCGGGGAAGCAGAGGCGGCCGGGCTCCTGCTGAATCCGGTTCCAGTCGATGCGGAAGTAGAGATTGTCCACATAGGGGAGCTCCAGCATCCGCAGAAAGGTGGCTTTGTCCAGCTTCCGGTTGGGATTGGCGATTTCGCTCTCCTGGAATTCCCGCTCCGAGTAGCCGGTATGCATATGGTCGCTGAAAACATAGGCGTTCACGCCCATACCGGGGTTGGGCACCGCACCGGCGGCCGGATCGGTGTAGCCCAGATGGATGCAGCGGTCGATCATCATGGAAGAATCCTCTCCTCTCTCAAGTCAGACGGTTTGTCAGGGCTACTGTAAGCCTCCAGCGCCGCCGGGAACAAGAGGAAAAGGAAAAATGAGCAAAAATTTATATCTTCCGGTCAAATAATCGGAAGCTCCACGCCCCTGTGATAGCGGGAGGGGGCGGTGCCGGTGTACCGGCGGAAAACGGCGGAGAAATACTGGGGGCTGGAAAAGCCGGTGCGGCGGGCGGTTTCCGCCACCGAGCAGCCGTCGTCCAGCAGCCGCCGCGCCCGCTGGATCCGGGCCACGGTGATCTGCCGGCTGACGGTGACGCCGTTCCTTTCCCGGAATATCCGGGAGAGGTAGGCCGGACTGACAAAGAAAACCCGGCTGAGCTGGGAAAGCCCCAGATCCGGATCCTCCAGATGATCGGCGATATACCGGCCGACGTATTCCACCAGCCGGCTTTTCATCACATGCTCAGGGGCGGGCTGGCGTTCTTCCAGAAGGAGGGAAAGAAGGCGATACAGAACCGAAAGGGCATATAGATCCGTCGCCAGCGGATTGACCGGGCTGGCTGCCAGTTTCCAGGCTTCTTCCGCCGCCGCCGGGCTCTCCAACCGGCAAACGGGGGAGGAGGCCGTCAGACCGGCCTGGGCGCAGAGGGCGGCTGCTCCCGTGCCGCCGAATTCGATCCAGACATATTCCCAGGGATCGGTTTCGGAGGACTGGTAGGCGAAGGTCAGGTCGGGGGGGATGAAAAACAATCCCCCGGCTTCCACGTCATAGGAACGGCCGTCCAGCACAAAACGGCCGCGGCCGCTGAGAATATAGTGCAGGACAAAGTGCGGCTTGGTCCCGGGCGGCCCCACCATCTCACCGGCCGTACATCGCTGGTAGCCAAAGACCAGGCTGTTTACCTCCCCGCTTACCGGCGTGTTGGTATAGCGGAAAAATTCCCTCTGCTCTTCTTTCTCCTTCGGTCGCATGGCGCACGCTCCCCCTCTCAGCCTGTCGGCGGATGTTGCATCCTCAGTATAGCGGCCCGGGAGCGGGTGCGCAAGCGGGAAATTTTCGGCGGTGGGGGATAGGAGTCAAAAAATCCGCCGTCCGGGTTGCCCGTTTTATAGGGGACGGCCGAAGAGGCTTCCGCAGCCGCACCTCACGCCTTGAAGGGAGAGTGGTGTAATAGAAGGAAGGGGAAAGAGCCGGGCCCGCCGAAGTCGGGGAGGAAGGAAACCGGCGCCATCCGTGGGCCGACAAACAGATAAAAGAGGGAAAATGGCTCACGCCGCATATACGTCCGGCTGCCGAGCGGATGATGGCGTGGAGCGGGTGCTGTTTGCGAGAGGGGCCGGGGGCCTTCTCAACCCGATGGAGGAGGGGATTTCAGCGGCCATGGAAAGCGGTCGCGCCGCGGCCTACGCCATAGCGGAACACCTGGAGAAACTGGAAGGTCTTTATACGGCATACCACAGCGGGACAGGAGGGCTGCCAAGCTATGGGAAGCGCCAATGGGACTTTGTCGCCGGAAGGGCGGCGACCTTCCGGGCGATGCGGCGGTAAAGGGGGATGAAATCCATGACGGCGGCGGTCATGAGGGGCCCGGGGCAGTTTTTGGCCGGATAGAGCCGGTGGGACTCCAAGGGCTATCGAGCATTCGGGGAGCTTTTTGGTTATTCCGACGAATATGCCCGCGGATGTGTTCCTCCAAAGCCGGGCGGCGCATAAATCGGGGGTGGAGACGGGGTTTCGCCCCTTGACCCCATACGGGAATAATGGTAAAATAACAAAATGGATTTTCTTTTGAAGGAAGGGCGGTGAGGAGAGCGGCATGATCGCGATAATCGACTACGGCGCGGGAAACCTGCGCAGTGTGCTGTCGGCCTTCCGCCGGCTGAACGAGCCCGCCCGGATCACGGGGGAGGCCGCGGAGATCGCCGCCGCGGACGGCGTGATTCTGCCGGGCGTGGGCGCCTTCGCGGATGCGATGGAGGCGCTGGGGAAAAGCGGGCTGATCCCCGTCATACGGGAAACGGCCGCTTCCGGCGTGCCCTTTTTAGGAATCTGCCTGGGGATGCAGGCGTTGTTCGACGGCAGCGAGGAGGGTGCGGGCGTGGCCGGACTGGGGCTGATTCCCGGCATGGTGCGGCGTCTGCCCGATTGCGGACTGAAAATCCCCCACATGGGGTGGAACAGCCTGCGGCCGCAAAAGCCCAGCCCGCTGCTGGACGGGCTGCCGGAGGAGCCTTATGTATATTTTGTTCATTCCTATGCCTGCGAAGCCCAGCGGCCGGAGGATGTGCTGACGACCACCGAGTACGGCCGTCCCTTCCACAGCGCGGTGCAGCGCGGCAATGTGATGGGTATGCAGTTCCACCCGGAAAAATCGGGACTGACCGGCCAGCGACTGCTGCGCAATTTCGTGGAGATGACGCGGGCCGCGTCCGGAAAGGAGGGGTGAGGCCGGTGTATGCGAAACGGATCATCCCCTGTCTGGATATTAAGGACGGCCGGGTGGTGAAGGGCACCAATTTTCTCAACCTCCGGGATGCCGGGGATCCGGTAGAGGTGGCGGCCGCCTATTCGGATGCGGGCGCGGACGAGGTGGTGTTCCTGGACATCACCGCCTCCCATGAGGGGCGGGCCACGGTGGCCGAGCTGGCCGCCCGGGTGGCGGATCAGCTCTCCATCCCCTTCACGGTGGGAGGGGGCATCCGCACGGCGGAGGATTTCCGCGCCATTTTGCTTCAGGGGGCGGATAAAATTTCTATCAACTCCGCAGCCATCGACCGGCCGGCCCTGATATCGGAGGCGGCCGCCCGCTTTGGTAGCCAGTGCGTGGTGGTGGCCATCGACGCCCGGCGGCGGGAGGACGGCAGCGGCTGGGACGTATATAAAAACGGCGGACGGCTGCGCACCGGTCTGGATGCGTTGGAATGGGCCGCCGAGGCGGAGCGGCTGGGCGCGGGGGAGATTCTGCTCACCTCCATGGACGCCGACGGCACCAAGAGCGGGTACGATCTGGAGCTGACCGCCGCGGTTTCCTCCCGGGCGGGGATTCCGGTGATCGCCTCCGGCGGCGCGGGAACCATGGAGCATTTTGCTCAGGCGTTCATACAGGGCAAGGCCGACGCGGTGCTGGCGGCCTCCCTGTTCCATTATCATGAGATCGCGATTCCGGATTTAAAGGCTTATTTGGCCGCCCGGGGGATACCTGTGCGGCCTGTGGAAGGTTAAGGGGCAGTGAAAATATTGGGAGGTTGCAACATGGCAGCGAAGTATGTATTTGTAACGGGCGGCGTGGTATCGGGATTGGGCAAGGGCATTACGGCGGCCTCGCTGGGGCGGCTGCTGAAAAGCCGGGGACTGACGGTGTCCGTCAAGAAGCTGGATCCCTATCTGAACATCGATCCGGGGACGATGAACCCCATCCAGCATGGAGAGGTGTTCGTCACCGATGACGGCGCCGAAACCGACCTGGATCTGGGGCATTACGAGCGGTTTATCGACGTCAGCCTGTCCCAGAACAGCTCCGTGACGTCCGGCAAGGTGTACTGGAACGTGCTGCAGAAGGAGCGACAGGGCGACTATGACGGCGGCACCGTTCAGGTGATTCCCCACATCACCGACGAGATCAAGCGCCGCATCGCCCTGGACAGCGACAAGTACGACGTCCATATCGTGGAAATCGGCGGCACGGTGGGGGATATCGAGGGTCTGCCCTTCCTGGAGGCTATCCGCCAGTTCGCCGTGCAGCACGGCCGCCGCAACTGCATCTTCCTTCATGTGACGCTGGTTCCCTACATCGCCGCCTCCCAGGAAATGAAGACCAAACCCACCCAGCATTCGGTCAAAGAGCTGCTGTCCCTGGGCATCCAGCCGGACATCATCGTCTGCCGTTCCGATCGCCACCTGTCTCCCGACCTCAAGGATAAAATCGCCTTGTTCTGCAACGTAAAAAGGGATTGCGTGATTGAAAACTGTGATGTTCCCCTGCTGTACGAGGCGCCGCTGGTGCTGGAGGAGGAGGGGCTGGCCTCTATCGTCTGCCGGGAGTTCGGGCTGGAGGATCTGACCCCCGACCTGACCGAATGGACCGGGATGGTGGAGGATCTCCGCCATCCCCAGCGGACGGTGACCATCGCCCTGGTGGGCAAATATGTGGAGCTGCACGACGCGTATCTCAGCGTGGCGGAAGCCCTCAAGCACGGGGGTATTCCCACCCGTACGGCCGTGGATATCCGGTGGATCGATGCGGAGGTCCTTGCCGACGACAATGTCGGAGAGATGCTGGCGGATGTGGATGGGGTGCTGGTGCCCGGCGGCTTCGGCACCCGGGGCATCGACGGCAAAATCGCCGCGGCCCGGTTCGCCCGGGAGAGAGGAATCCCCTTCCTGGGCATCTGCTTGGGGATGCAGATCGCGGTGGTGGAGTTCGCCCGGCATGTGCTGGGCTATGAGGACGCCCATTCCACGGAGATCGATCCCACCACCACCCACGGGGTCATCGATCTTATGCCCGACCAGCGGGACGTCAATCAGCGGGGCGGCACCATGCGCCTGGGCCAGTATCCCTGCGTGCTGGATATCCGTTCCAAGGCCTATGCGGCCTACGGCGAGGAGCTGATCTACGAACGCCATCGCCATCGCTATGAGTTCAACAACGATTTCCGGCAGGTTATGGAGGAAAACGGCATGCTGCTGGCGGGGATTTCCCCGGACAAGCATATCGTGGAGATGGTGGAGCTGCCCGATCACCCGTGGTTTGTGGCTTGCCAGTTCCATCCGGAGTTCAAGTCCCGGCCCAACCGGCCGCATCCCCTGTTCAAGGGCCTGGTGGAGGCCGCGGCGGAGCGGAAAAAAATAGGATAACCGACAGCGCCGGGGTCTATTGCCTTCGGCGCTGTTTTTCGACGGAACGGAAAACAGAGAGGAGAGGAAGAAAAATGGATAAAATATTAATCCGGGGACTGCGGGTGTATGCCTACCACGGGGTAAAGGCGGAGGAAAAGGAAAAGGGACAGCCCTTCCTGCTGGATATCGACATGGCGGCGGATACCCGCGCGGCGGGTCTGTCCGACGATCTGGCCGACACCGTCAACTATTCCAAGGTGTCCAAACGGGTGGTGGCGGTGATGCTCGCGGAAAAGAACGACCTGATCGAACGGGCGGCGGAGCGGGTGGCTCAGATGATTCTGGAGGAGTTTCCGGTGGAGGAAGTCACCGTCCGACTGAAAAAACCCCGGGCGCCGGTGGCGGCAGATTTCGAATATGTGGCGGTGGAGATCACCCGCCGGAGGGGGGAGTGAGGATGGAGGAGAAGAGACGCAAAGCGGTCATCGGCCTGGGCGCCAACCTGGGGGAGCGGGAGGAAACCATCCGCCGCGCCCTGGAGGCGGTGAACGCGCTGCCCGGCACCAAGGTGCTCCGCCAAGCGCCGCTGTATGAGACGGCCCCGGTGGGGTATCTAGACCAGCCGGATTTCCTTAATACAGCGGCGGAGGTGGAAACCGCCCTTTCTCCGCGGGCGTTTCTGGGCGCCTGCCTGGGAATCGAGGCGGCGCTGGGCAGGGTGCGTACCTTCCCCAACGCGCCGCGGGTGGTGGATGTTGATCTTCTGCTCATGGAGGGCGTCTCGATGGAGGAGGCGGAGCTGTGTCTCCCCCATCCCCGCATGAGGGAGCGGGGGTTTGTGCTGCTGCCGCTAGAGGCGCTTTATCCGGAAGGACGGGCTTTGGGGTTCGATTTTTCCGCCGACATACTGCGGGTGGACCGCAGCGGCGTACGTCGTTTATAATACCTATACAGTAAAAAGCGACTGAGGAAAAAACGTCCGGCCGGGGGAGAAGACCCGAAATCAAAAAATCATAAAATATTTTTCGAAAATGGCTTGACAATGAAGAATGAGTTTGGTATGATAGCAAAGCGCCTTGAGGGGGGCCCCGGAAGGGAGCGGCCAAGAGGGCG
>CAKTTT010000008.1 GCA_934615635.1 uncultured Eubacteriales bacterium
GATGACCCGGCTGTGGGAGATGGATTCCTATGTGGAAGAGAATACCCTGACGGTGAATATGGGCCGGCTGCGGAAAAAGCTGGAGGCGATGGGGTTGGAGGGTTTCATCGCCACCAAGGTCGGCAGCGGCTATATTGTGGAATAAGGGGGGCGGGACGGGATGAGACTTTTCGGAAAATATCTGTGGCAATACCGGCTTGTTTTTCTGCTGCTTCTGTTATTTGTGGGAATCTTCACCGGAATTTTTGCTCTGTATGATCTGGAAGCGGAGGCAGTGCTGTACGCTGCGGGCTGGTGTCTGTTCTGCGCCGTCCTGCTGTTGGGGGGGCGCTTCCTGCGTTTTCGGAAACGGCATATGGAACTGATCCGTATCCGAGGGAATATCGCGCTGCTGGCCGATGAGCTGCCCGAACCGAAAAGCCTGCTGGAGGAGGATTATCAGGGGATGATCGGAGAACTGCAGAGGATCGGCCGAGCCGTCGCCACCGAGGCACAGACTGCTCGGAACGAGAGCATCGATTACTACACCGCCTGGGTGCATCAGATCAAAACGCCCATCGCCGCCATGCGTATGCTTCTCCAGGGGGAAGACACCCGGGAGAACCGGGCGCTGCTGGCGGAGCTGTTCCGGATCGAACAATATGTGGAGATGGTGCTGTGCTATTTCCGGCTGGACAGCGACTCCTCCGATTTTCTCTTCCGGCAATACGATTTGGACGGGATCATCAAACAGGCTGTGCGAAAGTATGCCTCTCAGTTTGTACACAAGCGGATACGGCTGGTATACCAGCCGGTGGCGGTTACTGTGCTGACCGACGAAAAGTGGTTGCTGTTTATCCTGGAGCAGCTTCTCTCCAATGCCATCAAATATACGGACAGGGGAGAAATCCGGATATCGGTGAGCGACGATAAGGTGCTGCATATCGCGGACACCGGCATCGGCATAGCGCCGGAGGATCTGCCCCGGGTGTTCGACAAAGGGTTTACCGGTTATAACGGCCGGGCGGATAAAAAATCCACTGGACTGGGTCTTTATCTTTGCCGTCAGGCGGCGGCCAAGCTCTCCCATACCCTGCGCATTGTTTCGGAGCCGGGGAAGGGGACCATCGTTTCCATTGACCTCCATACGGCGCCGTTGGAGGTGGAGTGACACGGGGCGGCGAATGTGACAAAAATGTAAGGCCACCCGGCCGGAATGTCACCTGATTCGATGGCGGACATCCCGGCCGGCTTGCTATACTGACAGCAAGGAAGGCAAGGAGGTCTTGTAGATGGCAATATTAGAGGTAACAGGCCTGAAAAAAATCTATACCACCCGCTTCGGCGGCAATCAGGTACAGGCGCTGAGCAACGTGTCCTTCTCGGTAGAGCCGGGAGAGTATGTGGCGATCATGGGAGAATCCGGTTCGGGAAAAACCACCCTGCTCAATATTCTGGCTGCGCTGGACAAGCCCACCAGCGGCGAGGTCATCCTGGACGGAAGCAGGCTGTCCGGCGTGAAGGAGAAGGAAATTTCCGCCTTTCGCAGGGAAAACCTGGGCTTTGTTTTTCAGGACTTCAACCTGTTGGATACCTTTTCGCTTCAGGATAACATCCTGCTGCCGCTGGTGCTGTCCGGCAGGGGATATCCGGAGATGCTTCAGAGCCTGCAGCCCCTGGCCGGGAAGCTGGGGATCGGGGAGATTCTGGGGAAATATCCCTATGAAGTATCCGGCGGGCAGAAGCAGCGGGCAGCCGTGGCCCGGGCGCTGATCACCGGTCCCAAGCTGATCCTGGCGGACGAGCCCACCGGCGCGCTGGATTCCCGGGCCACCGACAGCCTGCTGCGGCTGTTCAATGAGATCAACCGGGAGGGACAGACCATTCTCATGGTCACCCATTCCACCAAGGCTGCCAGCCACGCGGGGCGGGTGCTGTTCATCAAGGATGGCCAGGTATTCCATCAGTTGTACCGGGGCAACAGCTCCAATGACGAGATGTATCAGAAGATTTCCGATACGCTGACCCTGATCGCGACAGGCGGTGGCCGGTATGAATAAGCTGTTCTATCCAAAGCTGGCGGCGGACAACATCCGCAAGAACAGGAAAACCTATGTCCCCTATATTCTGACCTGTGCCCTTACCGCCGCCATGTTTTACATCATCAAGTCCCTCTCCCTCAACGAAGGAATCAACCAGATGGTGGGAGCGGATACCATCCGCTACTCGCTGTCGCTGGGCAGCGGTGTGGTGGCCTTTTTCGCGGCGATTTTCCTCTTTTACACCAACAGCTTTTTGGTAAAGCGTCGGAAAAGAGAGTTCGGGCTGTTCAACATCCTGGGGATGGAGAAGAAACATCTTTCCCGGGTGGTGGGGCTTGAAACCCTGTATATTGCTCTCATCAGCCTTGTCTGCGGCATAGGCCTGGGGATCATGCTGGACAAAGCGATGTACCTACTGATTGCCCGGATCCTGGGGGAGGAGATCACCCTGGGGTTTTATGTATCGGGTTCGGCAGCCCTACAGACGACGGCGCTTTTCGGCATCATCTTTTTGCTAATTCTTCTCAATTCTCTGCGGCAGATCCATCTTTCCAATCCCATTGAGCTACTCAGAGGCGGCAGCGTGGGGGAAAAGGAGCCGAAAACCAAATGGGTAATGACCCTGCTGGGACTTGTCTGCCTGGGCTTTGGCTATGCTCTTGCCCTTACCACCCGCAACCCCTTGGCGGCTTTCGCCAACTTTTTCATCGCGGTGATTCTGGTGATCATCGGCACCTACCTGCTGTTCACGGCCGGAAGCATCGCTTTGCTCAAGCTGCTGCGCCGGAATAGGCGGTATTATTACCAGACCAGGCACTTCACCGCCGTTTCCGGCATGATTTATCGGATGAAGCAGAACGCGGTGGGACTGGGAAACATCTGTATCCTATCCACCATGGTACTGGTGATGGTTTCCGCCACCTCCTCCATGATGCTGGGAATGGAAGATATCGTTAACACTCGTTATCCGTATGACCTGACCGTTTATTCCGATGAAACGGAGGGGGAGCGCAACGAGAAGCTGATGGAAACCGCCCGCAGCGTGATGGCGGAGAACCAAGTGACCGCCACTCGTGAAATCTCCTATACCTATCTGAACTTCAGCGCCCTGCGGGAAGGGGACCGTTTTCTCACCGACCGGCACACCAATACTATCGTGGCGGACAATATCAACAACCTGTTTTTCCTTCCTCTCTCCGAATATAATCGGGTGACCGGTGAAAACAAGCGTCTGGAGGAGGGGCAGATCCTGCTTTATTCCAACCGGGATTCCTTTGATTATCCGGTGCTCAAGGTGTTTGATCGGGAGTATACCATCGTGGAAAGACCGGATAATTTTCTGGGGAACGGGGTTCTGGCTGCCAACATCGCCAGCAGTCATTTTATTGTGGTGAAGGATATGGAGGAGGTTCGGGAACTGTATGCGCTGCAAAAGGAGGCCTATGGGAAAAACGCCTCGGACATACGGCTGTGCTACGGTGTGGATATGACCGGCGACGATGAGACGAAGAGCCGGGTATACGAGGAACTGCATACGGCCTTGGGGGAATGGGGATTCCAGGGCTCTATGGAGTGCAAGGCCGAGGCGCGTGGCAGTTTTCTTTCTCTTTACGGCGGCTTCTTTTTTCTGGGAATCTTTCTGGGCGCGCTGTTCATCATGGCCACCATCCTCATTATCTATTACAAGCAGATTTCGGAGGGATACGACGACCGGGAACGTTTTCAGATTCTCCAGAAGGTGGGAATGAGCCGAACGGAAATCAAGAGGACTATCCATTCCCAAATCATGATCGTCTTCTTTCTGCCTTTGGTAACGGCGGGCATCCATGTGGCGTTTGCGCTGCCGATGGTTTCCAAAATATTGGCCGTGCTGAATCTGCTGAACAATCGGCTGTTTTTCCTCTGCGCCCTGGGCTGCTTTCTGGTGTTCGCTCTGCTGTACGGGATCATTTACGCCCTGACGGCGAGAACCTATTACCGGATCGTCAGCCGATAGTATCCGGCGGGGGGATATGTTGTGAGATGAACCGGGGATCGGCCGCCCTTCCTTTACTGGCAATTGATAGCGACTGGAAGAGGGAAAGGGAATATGCTATACTTATAGGGAAAGAAAAGGAGGATGATCCATGACGGGAAGAAAGAGCGGGGTTCTGCTGCATATTTCCTCTTTAATGGGAGAATATGGGATCGGGACCTTTGGAAAGGAAGCCAAACGGTTTATCGATTTCCTGGAACAGGCGGGTTTCCATTACTGGCAGGTGCTGCCTTTTACCCGGATTGACGCCTGCCATTCTCCTTATAAAAGCGACAGCGCCTTCGCCGGAAACCTCCTTTTCCTGGATCCGGAGGATCTGCGGGACAGAGACCTGCTGACGGAGGAAGAATGTCGGGAATGCCGGTATCCCACGCCCTATGCCGCGGCGTACGATTGGCTGCTGGAAAACAGACCCCCTCTTTTCCGCAAGGCCTTTTCCCGGATGGACGGGGCGCTGCGCCGGAAGGTGGAGGTTTTTCAGGCTGAGAACGCCTCCTGGCTGCCTGATTACGGCCTTTATATGGCCGTCAAGGAATCCACCGGTCTGGATTGGTGCGATTGGGAGGACGGACCGCTGAAACGGCACGAGGCAGCCGCGGTGGCACAGGCGGCCGAGCAATATGCCGAAGCTATCTCCTATCACGCCTTTCTGCAGTATCTTTTCTTCGATCAGTGGGCAAAGATCAAAAGCTATGCCCATGATCACGGCGTGGAGATCATCGGGGATATGCCTATCTATGTATCCCTAGAAAGCGTGGATGTCTGGAGTCATCGGGAGCTGTTCGAACTGGACGGGCGGGGAAATCCCGCCCGGGTGGCGGGAGTGCCGCCGGATTATTTCAGCGCGGACGGCCAGAAGTGGGGAAATCCCCTGTATGCATGGGGGGAGATGAAGGCGGACGACTATGGTTGGTGGAAAGACCGTCTGCGTCACGCCGCCGGCCTGTTCGATAAGGTGCGGATCGACCACTTCCGGGCCTTCAGCGCCTACTGGGCGGTTCCCTTCGATGCCGAGACGGCCAAGGAAGGGAAGTGGGAGCCCGGCGTGGGCGAGGAGTTTTTCCAGGAGATTTTCCGGCAGATTCCCCGGGACCGGATCATCGCAGAGGATCTGGGGCAGCGGGACCGATCGCTGGAGACGCTTTTGGAGCAGACCGGTCTGCCCGGAATGAGGGTGTTGCAATTCGGCTTTCTGGACGAAGCGGACAATCTTCATCTGCCTCATAATTATCCCCGCAACACGGTGGCCTACAGCGGCACCCATGACAACAACACCCTGCTGGCCTATTTGTGGGAGCTGACGCCCTCTCAGCGGGAACGCTGCCTGTGGTATTGCGGTTTTCAGGGGGAAAACTGGCGGGACGGCGGCACCCGCAATCCGGCGGTGAGGGCGGTGCTGAGGACCCTGTGGGCCTCCCATGCCGGTCTGGTGATAGCGCCGATCCAGGATTTGTGCGGGTTCGGCGGCGACACCAAGATGAACCGTCCCGGCGTGGCGGAAGGGAATTGGGAGTTTCGTCTGACCGATCAGGCATTTGCCGGGATCGACGCCGCCTATCTGCGGCAGCTCAACGACCTATATAAGCGATCCTGAAACAGCCCCAGGAACGGATGAAGGCCAAGAAAGCCGCCCGCTGGCCGATGCCAAGGGTTAGAGCAGACGGACGGCGGAGGCTGTAACCCATTTCCTCCTTCCGGCATAGACTATACTAATCCCCAAAGAAAAAGGAGGAACTATGCAATGTGTTTTGGTAATCTGTTCAACGGCGGTAACTGCACCTGGATCCTGTTCATCATTGTCCTGATCCTGCTCTGCAACAACAACGGCGTCGGCTGCGCCAACGATAACAACAACAACTGCGGTTGCGGCTGCGGCTGCTAATTCCCCGAAAAGGAGACGCTGCAAGCCCTCTCATGCGGCGGCGTCTCTCTGCCCCCCTTGCGGGCCATGGATCATGGCCCGCAAGGGGGTTATTCGCGTGTAGCTGGTTATGAACCGCTGCCGTCCTGCCGTTTAAGGAAGGCCTGCATAGGACAGCATAGCGTTGGCCGGAACAGCGCCGCTAAGATAATCGGTTTCATGACACGGGCAGGTGGCGAACAGGCCCTTGATTTCTGCCCCTTCGCCCCGTCCGGTCCAGGCGCTCACGGTCGCGCCGTGGCGGACGTTGTATCCTTCAAGGCGACTTTTCTGTAAAATCGCCGGCTCACGTATGTATAGTCCCTTCTTCCCGCAAAAGGGCGCGCTCGGCTTACCGGCTCGGTTGTAAACGCCTCGCGACGGTCCGCCCCCACTGCCAATCCTTTGCGGGTTACCTGCTTGACAGCGCAGCCGGCCCCTTTTTGCCCTCCCTTACGCTTTGGCGAGGCGTCTTATGAAGTTCAGACCGCCATGCGTGATGCCCTGCTCACCCAAGGCGCGTAGGATTTCGGGATTGACGCGCTGGGGCCGTCCCCTTCCGATGTCGACCGCCGCAGGATTCCTAATTGTGGCGCGGCCAGCCGTCGTTTGGGGCGCGGCGATCACCCGGCGGCGGGCGGATAGGGCATCTACCCGCTCCACCGGCTTGCAGACCCTTCGCAGCGCCTCGTCTCCGGATTTCCGGAGGAGGCGGATAGCCTTGGCCGCGGTTCCCGCGGTTTCCGGTAATATATATCCGTGAATAAAGCGGGAGGGGCGCTTATCCTGCCTCGGCAGTATAAGCGCCCTTCCAAAAACCTTGTTATGTCGTTCCCTGAGCAGTGAAGCGATGAAAAGCTAACACGCCGGCCTGTGCCGGCGCGGCAAGGCGTATGCAGGCCGCCCTCACCCTGCGTCTGGGGAAAGGGGATCCTGTTTTATTCCTGCTCCTCCTGGGAGAGCTTCATCTCCAGCCACTGCTGGCGGGTGATCAGCACCTGCCGGGGCTTGCTGCCCTCGTGGGGGCCGACGATTCCCCGCTGTTCCATTTCGTCGATGATGCGTCCCGCCCGGGCGTATCCCAGGCGCAGCCGCCGCTGCAGCAGGGAGGTGGAGGCCATGCCGGCTTCCACCACCACTTCGATGGCCTGCGGCAGCATGTCGTCTCCCTCACCGGCGTCATCTTCCTCGCCGGAGCCGCCCGCTTTGGAGGAGGATTTGCCGCTAGCCGCGGCCTGCCGTTCGATCTCCTGCATCACGTTTTCATCATATTCCTGCTGTTCGGAGGCTTTGAGGAAGTCCACCACCGACTCCACCTCCCGGTTGCTGACAAAGCAGCCCTGCACCCGCATAGGCTTGGGCAAACCCACCGGCATGAAGAGCATATCGCCCTTGCCCAGCAGCTTTTCCGCGCCGCCGGTATCCAGGATGGTGCGGCTGTCCACGGCGGAGGCCACCGTCAACGCCAGCCGGGAAGGAATGTTGGCCTTGATCAGGCCGGTGATAACGTCCACGGAGGGGCGCTGGGTGGCGATCACCAGATGCATACCCGCCGCCCGGGCCATCTGGGCCAGACGGATGATGGCATCCTCCACCTCGCTGGCGGCGGCCATCATCAGGTCGGCCAGCTCGTCGATGACGATGAGGATCAGCGGCAGAGGCTGGAGGGTATCGCTTTTGCGCGCCAGGGCGTTGTAGGAGCTCAGATCCCGGACGTTGTTTTCCGCAAAGGTCTTATACCGGCTGAGCATCTCCGTCACCGCCCAGCCCAGGGCGCCGGCGGCCTTGCGGGGATCCGTCACCACCGGCACCAGCAGATGGGGGATGCCGTTGTAGATGCCGAATTCCACCTGCTTCGGATCGATCAGCAGCATACGCACGTCCGTGGGAGAGGAACGGTACAGGATGCTCTGGATCATGGAGTTGGTGCAGACGGATTTACCCGAGCCAGTGGTTCCGGCAATCAGCAAATGAGGCATCTTGGCCAGATCCGCCAGCACGATCTGGCCGGCGATATCCCGGCCCAGCGCCACAGTGAGCTTGCTTTTGGCCGTGGAGAACTCATTGGAATCGATCAGTTCCCGCAGGCAGACGGACCGGCTGACCTTGTTGGGGACCTCGATGCCCACGGCGGCCTTGTTGGGGATGGGCGCCTCGATGCGCACGCCGGTGGTGGCTAGGCGGAGAGCAAGATCGTCCGCCAGGCCGGTGATACGGCTGATTTTCACCCCCGCGCTGGGCTGCAGCTCATACCGGGTGACGGTGGGGCCGCGGGAGATATCCACCACCCTGGTGCTGACGCCGAACTCCTTTAGGGTATTGACCAGGGTGTCGGCGTTGGCCTGCTGTTCCAGAGCGGCCTTGTCGTCGTCCACCGGGGTAGATTCGTCCAGCAGGGAAATGGGGGGATAACGGTAGCTGTCCGCCTCTTCGTCCATATAAGCGGGCTTCTTTTTTTCCTGAGGCGGTTCCGGCGCGGGTTCCTCTCCCGCCGCCGGTTCTTCCTCCCGCTTCTTCGGCTTGCCCATGATATCGTCCAGCTTGGGCAGCGGCCGCTCGCTTTCCGCCAGCATATCGGCGGCTGCCTTTTCCAGGGCCGCCAGCTTATCCGACTTGGTTGCCGCATCCTCCTCCGCAGCTTCCGGGACGAGGGGTTTTTCCGCTTTCACGGGATGAGCGGGCAGATCCGCATATCCATCGCCCAGATCCACATCGATCGGCTGGGCGTTTCGCTTTTCCGCGCTGGCGATCATGGCGTTTTCAATGGTTTGCTTGGTTTTCTGCACCGGCTTCCAGGCCGCCCGGAACAGGGAAAGGATGGTGGTGCCGGTCACCAGCATCAGAAATACGAAGATCAACAGACAAATGATGATTTTCGCGCCGATATCCGTAAAGAAATATTCCAGCGGATACCCCAGGATGACCCCCATGAAGCCGCCGCCGATGAGATGCTTGCCGTTGACGTATCCCTTCCCCAAAAAGGAAAAGAAGCCGTTGCCCGGCTCGGCCGGAATGTTCATGGTGAACACCTGGATGGCGCCGCCGATCATCATCAGCAGCAGGAGGCATTGCCACAGCTTGGAGCTGACCGAGCCGACGGGCTTGTCCATGGCGCAGATGACGGCGATATAGATCAAAAGCACGGGCAGTATATAGGAACAAATACCGAACAGGCCCAGCACAAAGTTGTGCAGCGCCTTCCAGACGTTGCCGCCGGGGATGAGAACGATGCACAGCAGCAGCAGCGCCGCGGCAAAAAGCAGGATCGCCGCCGTCTGATGTCGTGCCGACGTGATGGCCGCCGCCTTGCTCCTCCCGCCGGCGGTGGCGGTGCGCTTTTTCCCCGTGGAGCCGGTTTTGCCGCGGCCGGCGCCGGAGGTGGTGGAAGAAGAGCGCTTTTTCTGTGCCATGTAATTGGCCTCCTCATGCAAGTGTCTTATGACTATTGTAGTATAAAACGGTGGGAAATGCAACACGGACAGGGACAGGTTTCCCTTGCATTCGCAAGGCTTTTTCGCTATGATAGAGAAAAGGGCGCCCGATCGCGGGGATACCGTACGCCGAATGAAGGGGAGGAACGCGTTTATGCGGGGGATGCGCAATGGAAAGCGGCAGACAAGCTATGACCGGGCGAGAGAGATCCTGAAGCAGGCGGCGTATGGGGTGCTCTCCACGAGCTGCGAGGACGGCCTGCCCTATGGGGTTCCCCTGTGCCATGTCCTCACCGGCAACAGCATCTATTTTCATTGTGCCGCGGAAGGGCAGAAGCTGGACAATCTCATGCGGGACGGCCGCGCCTGCCTGACCGTGGTCTCTGCCGCCAAGAATTTGGGGAACCGGTTGAGCATGGCTTATGAAAGCGCCATGGCTTTCGGCGTGGTGCGTCTGGTGTACGGTGAGGATGAGCGTCTGGCCGCCATGCGGCTGCTCAGCGACAAGTATGCGCCGGATTTGAAGCGGGAGGAGCTGGAAAGATACATCGGCCGCCAGGGCGCGGATACCATGATCCTGCGGATGGAAGTGGAATATATCGTAGGGAAAGCAGGGCATCCGGAGGAGCTGAAAGGGCTGTAGAAATGGGAGCGGGCGTGTTCCGAGACGGCCACTCTTGGACAAAGATATACCGGCATAATGGAGAAATCGCTTGGGAGCCATGGATCTGGTCCCAAGCGATTTTATTCGCTTTGTGAATAGATATGCACATTTCAGCCGCGAACGGATAGAGATCCCCATGCGCCCGGATTGCGTTTGGTTATCGGGTGATAGGAGCCCCATGCGTCTTCCCCAAGTGTCGACCGGCTGGAATGACGCCGCCCGCCGAGGGATCGGCGGGCATAATCGCGCTTTACACCTGTTTAGGCTGCAGAGCCCTCCATTCGCAGTGGGCATCCGCCGGGCCCTGCAACCGGAAAGCGGGATTTTTCCTTGTCATTTCCCGCAAGATATGGTATGCTATAAACATACGTTCTTTTGGAGGCCGGACATGGATACTATCATCACCATCGCGGTGCGGGAACTGGTGGAATTTGTGCTCCGCGGCGGCAGCATCGACAATCGCTTCGGCGGACTGGATCGGATGGCGGAGGGCTCCCGCATCCACCGCAGGCTGCAGAAAGCCGCCGGCGAAAGCTATCAGGCGGAGGTGCCCCTTTCTCTGGAAAGCCGCTGCGGCGCCCTCCGGCTGCTGGTGGAGGGACGGGCGGACGGCGTTTATACCGACGGCGAGGGGATGGTGGTGGATGAGATTAAGACCACCGGCGCGCCGCTGGAACTGATTACGGAGGATTTCAATCCCCTTCACTGGGCGCAGGCCATGTGTTACGCCCATATGCTCTGCGTCCGGGAGGGCTGGGAGACCATGCGGGTCCGGCTGACCTATTATCAGGTGGACACCGACGAAATCAGACGGTTTATCCGCGCGTACACGGCGGATGAGCTGGCCGCTTTTTATGCCGATCTGCTGGAGCGGTACCGCCGCTGGGGGGAGCGCCGGCAGGATTGGGAGGGGACGCGGGATGCTTCTATCAAGGCGACCGCGTTTCCCTATCCGCATTATCGCCCGGGGCAGCGCCGGCTGGCGGAGGCGGTTTACCGCACCGCGCGGGACGGCGGCCGGCTCTTTTGTCAGGCGCCCACCGGCATCGGCAAGACTATCTCCACCCTTTTTCCGGCAATCAAGGCCATTGGGGAGGGGATAGCGGATAAGATCTTTTATCTCACCGCCAAAACCATCACCCGGCAGGTGGCGGAAAGCGCCTGCGACGCCATGCGGGCGGGCGGCCTCCGGCTGAAAACCGTCACGCTGACAGCCAAGGATAAAATCTGCTTTCTGGAGCGGCGCAACTGCAACCCGGACGCCTGTCCCTATGCCGACGGCCATTTTGACCGGGTCAACGGAGCGCTGGAGGAGATGCTGGAGCGGGAGGAGGCGTTCACCCGGGAGAAGGTGGAGACGTACGCCCGCCGCCATCGGGTTTGCCCCTTTGAGCTGGCGCTGGATCTGACCCTGTGGTGCGACGTTATCATCGCGGACTACAATTATATTTTCGACCCCCAGGTCTATCTGCGGCGATTTTTCACCGGCGGACCGGGGCCTTATGTCTTTCTCATCGATGAGGCCCATAATCTGGTGGACCGGGCCCGGGAGATGTATTCCGCCGGACTGCGCAAATCGGATTTTCTGCAGATGAGCCGGGCGCTGGGCAAAAAGGACAAGCTCCGCCGTTCCCTGGCGGGGATCAACACCGCCATGATCGCCATGCGCAAGGAATGTGGCGAGGCGGGCTGTCTCAGGCGGGAGGAGCCCTATCGGGAATTCCACAAGCAGCTGGCCCGGACGGCGGCGGACTGCGAGGAGTGGCTGCAGCAGCATCCTCACGCGCCGGAGGAGGAACAACTGCTGAACCTGTATTTCGGTGTGCTCTCCTTCCTGCGGATCGCGGAATTATATGACGAACGGTATATCACATCGGTGGAGGCCAAGGGGAGCGAGGTGGCCCTCCGCCTGTTCTGTCTGGATCCCTCTTATCTTTTGAGCAAGGCCATGGAGCGGGGTCGGGCTTCCGTCCTCTTTTCCGCCACCTTGACCCCGCTGGATTACTTCGTATCCGTCCTGGGAGGGGATGAGAGCGCCAGGCGGCTGACCCTGGCCTCTCCCTTCCCGGCGGAGAACCTCTGTCTGTTGGTGTCCGACCGGATCAGCACCAAATATAAGGACCGCCGGGAGAGTCTGGGTCCGGTAGCGGACCAGATCGCCCTGACGGTCGGCGCAAAAAGAGGAAATTATCTGGTATATTTTCCCTCCTACGCCTATCTGCAGGAGGTATATGAGGTGTTCCAGGAGCGATATCCGGACATCCCCACCCTGGTGCAGCGCAGCGGCATGGAGGAGGAGGAGCGGGAGGCGTTTCTGGAACGGTTTCAGGCGGGAGGAATGGATTCCCTGATAGGATTCTGCGTACTGGGAGGCATTTATGCCGAGGGGATCGATTTGCGGGGGGAAAGACTGATCGGCACGGTGATTGTGGGGGTGGGACTGCCCCAGATCGGCCCGGAACAGGATATGATCCGGGATTATTACGACCGGCAGGGCGGCCGCGGCTTCGATTACGCCTACCGTTATCCGGGAATGAACAAGGTGCTGCAGGCCGCCGGCCGGGTGATCCGGGACGAGAGGGACCGGGGCGTGGTGGTGCTGATCGACCAGCGGTTTACTTCTCCCGCCTATCGGCCGCTGTTTCCGGAGCACTGGCGGCATTATGCCGCGGTGAGGAGCGGCGTGGCGCTAGAGGAACGGCTGCATCGGTTTTGGGCGGGGAACTGACCGGCTGATTCACACAAGCCGGCGGGCAGCGCCGGCCTGCATGGTGGGCGCGGCAGGCGGCGCAGTCCCCGTGCCGGGGGCATTTCCGCCGTTTGCAGGGACAGGCGGCGGGCAAATCAGGTTTTTCCATGGATGCGCCCCTTTCGGAATTCCTCCACAAACCAGACGTCGCCGATGGAGAACTCCCGTCCGTTGAGATAGGCCAGCTCCTCCGCCGGGGTCTGAAAGGCGAACCGCAGCTTATAGGAACACAATGCCTGGCGGTTGAAGCCGGTTCCCCGATTCAGAGCGTTGGACCCGTATTTGCCGTCCCCCAGCAGCGGGTGGCCGATGGAGGCCAGATGCGCCCGGATTTGATGGGTGCGTCCGGTGAGAAGCTGGATTTCCAGCAGGGACAGCCCTTCCCGTTCCTCCAGCACTCGGTAACGGGTGGCGATGGAACGGGCGCCCTCCCGGCGGCCGCCAGAGGCGGCGTCCAAAACGGTGACCTGATTGCGTTTTTCATCCTTTTCCAGATAGCCCAGGAGGGTATCCTCTTTTTTTTTCAATATCCCGTGGACGATGCAGAGGTAATATTTCTCAATTTCCCGGTTCTTCAGCTTGTCGTTGAGAATGCGCAGGGCCGCGGCGGTTTTGGCAGCGATGACGATGCCGCAGGTGTTCCGGTCGATCCGGTTGACCAGGGCGGGGGCGAAGCTGTTTTCCGCCGCCGGGTCGTATTCCCCTTTTTCATAGAGATACCGCTGTACCCGGGCGATGAGGGTATCCCTGAATTCCCTGTCGTCCGGATGCACCAGCAGCCCCGCTTTTTTATTCAGCAGCAGCAGATGGGCGTCCTCATATACGATGTCCAACTGCCGGGAGGCGGTGAGAAAATCATAGACCGGGGCGGTTTCCGTCAGGAATTCCTCCTTGACGTAAAGGGTCAGCACATCTCCCGGCTGCAGGCGGGTGGAGATGTCGCACCGTTTCCCGTTGAGCTTGATATCCTTTTGGCGGATATATTTATACATCATGGAGACGGGCAGGTTGCGGAAGGTTTTGGTGAGAAACTTATCCAGCCGCTGGCCCGCGTCGTTTTTCTCGATGGTGACGGTCTTCATGGCGGTTACGCCCTTTCCGGTGGAATTTGTCCGGGGATCCGATTAGCCTTTCCGTTATTATAACATGAAGCATGGCCTTTTCAAACGGGAAATTATTTGCTATAATAAACCAATGATCGGAAATACGGACAAGCAGGGGGAAATCGATATGTTGAGCAGAGAACGGGTTCTGGAGATTCTAAAAGAAGCGGGCGTATTGCTGGAGGGGCATTTTCTGCTTACCTCCGGTCGTCATTCCAACAAATATCTGCAGTGCGCGAAGATTTTTCGCAACACCAAATACAGCGAGGAGCTTTGCGCCGCGCTGGCGGAGCAGTTCCAGGAGGATCAGGTGGACGTGGTGATCGGCCCCGCTATGGGCGCGGTGCAGATGGCGTATGAGGTCAGCCGCTGGCTGAAATGCGAAAATTTCTTCACCGAACGGGAAAACGGCGCCATGGCCCTGCGCCGCGGCTTCGCCGTGCAGCCCGGCCAGAAGGTGCTGCTGGTGGAGGACGTCATCACCACCGGCGGTTCCGTGCGGGAGGTGCTGGAGCTGGTCCGGCAGGCCGGCGGCGACGTGGTAGGCGTGGGCTCCATCGTGGACCGCACCGGGGGAAGGATCGATTTCGGCGTGCCCTTCCGCCCGGTCATATCCTTGGAGGTGGAGTCCTGGGAGCCGGAGGAGTGCCCGCTGTGCAAGGCGGGAGCGCCGGCGCCCTATAAGCCGGGCAGCCGAAAATAAGAGACATCGCCGGGCCGGAGGATCGAATGGATGCGAAGGGGGAAAGCGCAGCCATGGAACAAAACGTACACGACGGACATCGGCTGAGGGTCAAGCAGCGGTTTCTGGCGGAGGGACTGGAGCATTACGAGCATCACCAGATATTGGAGATGCTGCTCTTTTACGGCATCCCCCGCAAGGACACAAATGAGCTGGCCCATCAGCTTATCCGTACCTTTGGGAGCCTGTCCCGGGTGCTGGAGGCGCCGTATGAGGAACTGGTCCGCGTCAAGGGCATGAGCGCCAACGCGGCGGTGCTGGTTTCCTTCTGCGGACAGTTGCTGCAGGCGTATTACAAGGATAAATTCGCCACCGGGATGGTTTTGCACACCACCGAAGAGACCGGCCGCTTTCTGCTGCCCTACTTTCTGGGGCGGAAGAACGAGGCGGTGGCGCTGATATGCCTGGACAATCGCTGCAAGGTGCTGAATTGCTCGGTGATCTTCGAGGGCAGCGTCAATTCCACTGAAATCAACATCCGTCTGGTGCTGCAGCACGCGTTGATGCACAACGCCACTGCGGTGATCCTCGCTCATAACCATCCCAGCGGTCATGCCCTCCCTTCCAGGGAGGACATCGATACCACCATTGCCATGGCCAAGGCCCTGACGGTGGCGGATATCCGCCTGCTGGACCATATCATCATTGCGGAAAACGATTTTATCTCCATGCGGGACACCGCTTCCCTGAAGGCGATTTTCCACTGCAATTGGCGGGAGCCTCTTGTGGCCCGAACGGCGGAGCAGTCTGCCAGGGAGCTGTCGGAAGGCACCGAGGCAGTGTAAGAGAAGGCAAGGCAAAACGACTCGATTAGAGCTCTTTTTGCTGTCTTAAAAATCTTTTATTGTAAGAATTTAGCGGCAGTTTGTAAATATATTGTCAGATTTTAGAAATATCCCTACTTCCCTATTGAAAAGCAAAATGTGTTTTCATAAACGGGGGAAGGATGAGGAAAATGGATAAGCTCAATGGACTGTTGCGGTTTCTGGATCTGGTGGAAAAGGCGGAACTGACGTATACCCTTCAAAAGGACAAGGACAGTGTATTGGTATCTATCGCGGTGGATGACGGGCGGCTGCAAGTATATTTTACCGGCGACGGTGAAATCCTGCTTTATCGTTTAGAGGATGGAAAGCTGGTTTCCTGTGGAGCGGAAATTTTAGAGGGCCTTTTTCAAACGCTGTCCTGGTAAGCAGAAAATTGTACATACGGCCGGATAAGCTGCTGCAGAACAGTCATTTTGCAGCAGCTTTTTCTTGCGGCTTTTCCATCGCGGTCCTATTTTTCGGCGGTGGAACATGAAATAATCGGCGCAGAAAACCCGGGGCAGAGGGGGCGATTAAGATGAATGCGCAGAGTTATCGGCGATATATAGAGATATGGGAGCGGCATAGGGAAGAGATATGGCGTTTCATCCAGTCCCGCCTCCGCAACAGTTCGGAGCAGGAGGACATTTTGCAGGAGGTTTTTCTGGCCCTTTATCAGAAGCTGGACTCCGGCGAAGAAATCCAAAACGCCCGCGCCTGGCTTTACAAAACCGCTCATAATCAATGCTGCAGCAAAATCCACGATCTTCAGAGCGTAAGGGAACGGATGGTTTCCATGGACGACGACCTGTGGCGGAGTCAGGAGCCGTGCGACGAAGGAGCGGACCCGGCGGTCCCAAGCATCAGTGAGGAACAGGTGTACCGCTGGCGGGATGACTTGCTGGAACGGTTGGAAAAGGATGAACGGGCGTTTCTGGAGGATACCTATGTACGCCGTCTGCCGGTACCGGATATCATGCGGAAATGGAACATCAAGGCCCCTGCCGTTTATCAGAGACAGAGAAGGCTTCGTCTGAAGCTGCAGCGGATGGCCAGAGAATTGATGGAGAATCGTGACTGGTGATCTTGTGAAAAATATTGACAGTATTCTATCCTTATTTGTTATAAACATAGAAATCAGGCAAATGCGTGTCAGAAATCCGCTTTTCGCTTACATATACTATAGAAGAAGAATTTTGAAGGGGGTTCGGGTATGATTGATCAGAAAACCGTGTATGAAATACTGTCCGATTCTTCCCTGAACCAAACCCGTGCGCAGGTGGAAGCTCTGTTGGAAAAGGAGCTGCAGAAACCGGAAAACGAGATGGATGCGGCGCTTGTAGAGGAATATGTTTTGACATTGGCGGAGATGGATGGGGCCGATTATAAGCCCCTGGTGCCGGCCCAGCCGCCGCTGCCAGCGGCCGGAGCGAAGAGAAAGAGAAGGAATCGGTCCCGCTGGCTGCGTTACAGCCTTGCGGCCGCTTGCTTGTGTGCGTTTATGCTGTTGGTGGCTTCGGCCACCGGGAAGTATGTTCAGCCCAGCATCCCGGCTGTCACCGTGTATCGAGACTGCGCGGTGATCCATTACGACCTTCTAAAGGATATGGAATTAAAAGCCCGCAAGGGGTATGAACCGGGAAAAACGCTGGAAGGCTATGGAATGTGCAACGTCCTTTTACCAATGGCCTTGGATGCCTATACCGTCACAAAGATGATAGACGACTCCACCGAAGAGGTGCAGGAGATTTGTGTGGAAATGTGGCAGGGCCGGCAAAGGCTGGAGGTTACAGTCCGCCAACGGAGGACGGGAGCGCCTTTGAGCGATACATACCGCTTCACCGGGGAAGAACTGCAGATTCACAGCGATACGATCAAAGGCCTGCGGGTATTCTATCTGCAAAATGAGTCGGGTGTACAAATTTCCTATCGCAATGACGATACGGAGTATAAGATATGGATGGACGGAAGCATAGAGGATGCCGTTGAAATCGGTAACACGCTGGAGGCGGCTATTGCCCAGGGCCAGACGTAATACAATTCCATCCTCCTGGCAAAAGAGCGGCCGCTTCCTTAGGAAGCGGCCGCTCTTTTGCTGTGGTATTTTCTTGTCGCGCATTTTATGCCATACACGTCATGGCGGGAATATGAGGTTGTGGAAGAATTCCTCCGCTCTATACGGCAGATACCTTCAAGGAAATCGTCTTTCTGTCAGGCGGTTTGAGGAGCCGCGCCGGCAACGGCTGTCTGATGGAACGGAAGATAGTCAACGGCCGATGAGGAAAGCCTAAAGGGAGAGCTTTTTTGTCAAATGAGAGGATCTCCCACGGCGAGCGGCTGTCGGCGGATGGAGCCTCCCGCACTTCCGAAAACAAAAACCGGGCCCCTGGGAAAATGTCTCCAATCTCAGGGGCCTGCTTATTGCCGCAGCATTAGCGGAGGAATCTTTTCAGCAGTTGAAAATGCCGGGAGGTATAGGGGTGATAGCGGATCGGCAGATCCAGCAGGAGGGACTTTTTCACCATGCTTTTTTCGTGGGTGAAGGTGTCGAAGCTGTGCCGGCCGTGATAGCTGCCCATGCCGCTGGCACCCACCCCGCCGAAGCCCATTCGTGAAGTGGCGAGATGGATGATGGTGTCGTTGACGCAGCCTCCGCCAAAGGAGAGGCTGGAGAGAAGCCGCGTCTCCACCCGACGATTCCTGGTAAACAGATAGAGTGCCAGGGGCTTGGGGCGGCTGCGGACAAAGGACTCCGCCTCGTCCAGTTCCTCAAACGGAAGAATCGGCAGCAGCGGGCCAAAGATCTCCTCCTGCATACAAGGGGAGCCGCCGTCGATGTTTCCCAGGAGGGTGGGGGAGATCCGGCCGCTGCCGTCGTACCGGCCGCCGAAAAGGATTTCCGCGCCGTCCATCAGGCCCAAGAGCCGCTGATAGTGCTTTTCATTGACGATGCGGGGATAATCTGGGCAGGCCAGAGGATCGTCGCCGAAGAAGGCGGCGATTTCTTTTTTCAGCGCCGCTGTCAGCGCGTCCTGCACCGAGCGGTGCACCAGCACGTAATCGGGCGCGACGCAGGTCTGGCCGGCGTTGAGGAACTTGCCGAAAGCCAGCCGTCGGGCCGTCAAGGGGATGTCGGCGCTCTCATCCACGATACAAGGGCTTTTGCCGCCCAGCTCCAGGCTGACAGGCGTCAGATGCTGCGCGGCCTTTTCCATCACCAGCTTGCCCACGGCTATGCCGCCGGTGAAAAAGATGTAATCGAAGGGCTGCTCCAGCAGCGTCCGGTTTTCCTCCCGGCCGCCCTGCACCACGGCGACGTATTCCGGCGCAAAGCAATCGGCCATGAGATCGGCGATGAGCTGAGAGGTGCGGGGCGCGTAGGCGGAGGGCTTGATGACCGCGCAGTTTCCCGCGGCCAAGGCGCCGATCAAGGGCTCCAAGCTGAGCTGGAAGGGATAATTCCAGGGTGCCATGATCAAAACGGAGCCGTACGGTTCCTTGAGGACAAAGCTCCTGGCAGGGAATTGGGCCATCGGCGTGGGTACATGGCGGGGTCTGGCCCAGCGGGCGAGATGTTTTTCCACATACCGCAGCTCCTCCAGCACCATGCCGGTTTCGGTCATATAGCTTTCAAAGGCGGCTTTGCCCAGATCCGCCTGCAGGGCGTCGGCTATGGCGCCCTCCCTTTGGGCGATCATCCCGCCCAGCCGGCGCAGGGCCTGCCGGCGGCCGTCCACCGGCAGAGTGGCCCCGGTGGAAAAATAAGCGTGCTGATTTGTCAGCAGGTCGGCGATATCCATGGCCATGTCCCCTTTCGTTGCGGCGGATTATGGCTGACCGGCGGGCTGTTCGCAGGACCGCATGGCCAGAATGGTTTCGCTGATGAGCCGGTCCAGCTCCCAGCCGAGCATGGCGGCGCCCCGGCCGATAATCTCCCGGGAGCAGCCGGCGGCGAAGGAGGGGGATTTATACTTTTTCTTCACCGACTTCAGTTCCAGATCCTGGACGCTTTTGGAGGGGCGCATCAGCGCCACCGCGCCGATGAGGCCGGTCAGCTCGTCCACGGCGTAGAGCACCTTTTCCATTTCATGCTCCGGCGGGATATCCACTGTGATGCCGTAGCCGTGGCTGCAGACGGCGTGGATCAGCCGCTCGTCCGCGCCGTTTTCCCGCAGGATTTCCTGGCAGCGGATGCAGTGCTGATCGGGATATTGTTCAAAATCCAGGTCGTGGAGAAGGCCCGCCAAGCCCCAGAAATCCTCCTCCTCCCCGTAACCAAGCTGACGGGCGAAATAGCGCAGCACCCCCTCCACCGTCCGGGCGTGCTGCAGATGAAAGGGCTCCCGGTTGTACCGGGTCAGCAGCTCCCAGGCTTGTTCCCTACTCCATTGGGCCATGGCGATCCCGTCCTTTACAGATAGTATAGGCTGATTGTAGTACGGGGAAGGGGAAAAGTCAAGGAAGGGCTCCTTTATCCGGTTTTGGTCACCTTGACATAGAGGCTGACGTTGTCCTGGTCGTCGCAGGTGGCAAGGAAGATCTCACGAAAATCGTGATAGCCTTGGGCGTGGAGCTGATTTTGCAGCCATTTTTCGTTTTTCCCGATCGCTTTCAGGTTGTCCGCCAGCACGCTGCCGTCAATGATCAGATTCACCGGCAGTTTTTCTTGAGCAGGAGAGAGATTCATGTCCGCCGGGGTAACCGGACGGGAGGAAGCCGCGGGAAGAATGCTGATCTTCCCGTTGGTTTCCAGAATGGCCGTCTGGATCTCGGAAAGATTGAAATAGCCGTTGTTGCGGCATTCGGTGAGGAATTCGTTGAGATCCAGCTTCGCCTTTTTCATGCATTCCCTATAAAGCTTGCCGTTGTCATACAGAATCAGCGGCCGGCCGATAAGAAACTTCCGCAGCTTGATTGAATGACTGGCGACAAGGGAAATCAGCAGGGCCGCTGCGGTGTACACCGCCATACCGATCATGGGGAGGAGAAAATCGTCCTCCAGGGCGGTGGCCATTTCGGCCGCGATAGAGCCGATGGTGATGCCGTTGATATAATCGAACATACTGAGCTGGGACATCTGTTTGTTGCCCAACAGCTTTGTGAGGATGAACAAATACGCCACTGAACCAACGGAGGTCAGGAATACATGCAGAAGTTCCATGAAATCACACCCTTGTTTTTTTATTAGGGTGCGCTTTTGCGGCGAAAATATGAAGCGCCGCCGGCGGTAAATTAGAGAAAGCCCGACGACGGACAAATGAATATCTGCCCCGTCGCCCGCATAAGTATGTGGTAAGTAAGCCTAAGGGGTGATAGTATGAAAGGAGCTGTAGAAGAACGAGCGGTTGAGCTGGGCGAGTACATCATCGAAAACAACGCCACAGTCCGGGCGGCCGCCAAGAAGTTTCATATATCCAAGTCCACGGTACATAAAGACGTGTCCGACCGCCTTCAAACGGTGAACCCGCAGTTGTACGGACGCGTCCGGCATGTGCTGGAAGTGAATAAAGCCCAGCGGCATATCCGCGGCGGCATTGCCACCAGGGAAAAATACCGGCACGATACGGAACCGGAGGAGGAATAGGCCGCGGCGGCTGGCGATCCGCCCTGGGGCTGTATTCGAGGAAGGGAAAGTCAGCGTGAAAAGGCCGCGAAAAAAGCGCGGGGAAGCCATCTGGGTTCCCCGCGCTCCACAACGCGAGCGATGAAAGGCTTTGCCGCCAGGGCTGTCGACGGATCCAGAGAAAAACAACTTGCATAAGAATGTTGAAAAGGAGACGCCACAAACAGAGCGTCTCCTTTTCAACTATTCGGCAGGCGGCGGGCGCTGGGAGGAACCCCAAAGCGGCGCTTGAAAAGGCGGGAGAAATGGCACAGGTCGTTGAAGCCGCAGGAGAAAGCCACCTCGCTTACCGAAAGGGAGGTGGTCTGCAAAAGCTCCTCCGCCTTATTCAGTCGCAGCCGAATGAGATATTGCTGGGGGGAAAGCTGCAAATGCTGCTTGAACAGCCGGAACAGGTGACTGCGATCCACGCCGCAGCGGCGGGCCACCGCCTCCACGGTGAGAGGATAGGAGTAGTTTTTGCGCATATAGTCCACCGCCGTATCCAGCAGCCGGCTGCCGGAGCCGCTGTCCGGTGGTTCCTCACCGCGGAGAAGGGCGAAGAAACCGTATAGGCCGGAAAGCAGGGAGAAGGCGTTGGCTCTGCTTTCGAACCGCTTTTCCAGCTCCTCCAGACAGCGCCGCGCCCGCTCCGGATTCCTCAGGGTAAAAACCGGCTGTTCGGCGGACAGGCCGCATTCCTCCAGAATATTTCCGGCATCGCCGCCGCTGAAGCCCACCCAGTGGTACCGCCAGGGCCGGCGGAGGTCGGCGGTATAGACCGTTACCTGGCCGGGAACGATGAGAAAGCCCTGGCCGGCCTCCAGTTCGAAGTCCTGTCCGGCCGTCTCAAAGCGTCCCCGCCCTTGGAAGACGCAGTGAATCAGATAATGGTCCCGGACGGCGGGGCCGTACCGATGTCCGCCGGGGCAGTCCTGGCTGCCGCATTGGTAAAGACTCAGCGGTTCCTTCGCCGCCGCCTCGGAAGAAGGATGGTGGGTGAGGGTCATGTTCCGCGCCCCCTTTCCTTAACAGCATATCACAACGGGCGAAAAATGCAACATAAAATCAAGCGGGGACAACATGCCGCTATGGCCTCCCGCGCCGGTTTGCGATAGGATGAAATCAACACGAGGAAAGGACTGAACGCTGTGAAAATCACCTTTATCGGCGCGGGCAGCACGGTTTTCGCCCGCAATGTCATCGGGGACTGCATCCTGACCCCGGAGCTGGGCGCCTTTGACGTTTGTCTGTTCGATATCGATCCCGTCCGGCTGGATGAGTCCTATCAGATCCTGAGCAACATCAACAAAACCGCAAACGGCAGAGCGCATATCGTCAAAACCCTGGACAGAACCGAGGCGTTTACCGGCGCGGATTTTGTCGTCAACGCCATCCAGGTGGGAGGATATGAGCCCTGCACCGTCACCGATTTCGAGATCCCCAAGAAGTACGGCCTGCGACAGACCATAGCGGACACCCTGGGCATAGGCGGGATCTTCCGGGCTCTGCGGACCATCCCCGTGATGGAGAGCTACGCCGAGGACATGGAGCGGCTTTGCCCCCGGGCGCTGTTCCTCAATTACACCAATCCCATGGCTATGCTCAGCGGCTATATGCAGCGGTACACCTCCATCCGGACCGTGGGGCTGTGCCATTCGGTTCAGGGCTGCGCCGGCGGCCTGCTGAACCTGCTGGATATGGGGGAATATGTGGATAACTGCCGGTGGGAGATCGCGGGTATCAATCATCAGGCGTGGCTGCTGCGGATTGAGGACCTGGAGGGCAACGACTTGTATCCCGAGATCAAGCGCCGGGCCCAATCTCCGGATTATAACCGGGATCAGAACGATTTGGTGCGGCTGGAGATCATGAAGCAGTTCGGCTACTATGTCACCGAGTCCAGCGAGCACACCTCCGAATACACCCCTTATTTCATCAAGGACAGGTATCCGGAGCTGATTCAGCGGTATAAAATCCCCCTGGACGACTATCCCCGGCGGTGTGTGGAACAGATCAAGGGCTGGCGGGAGATGCGGGAGAGCCTGCTGAAGGACTCTCACATAGAGCACAAAAAGACCCACGAGTTTGCCTCCTACATCATCCAGGCGGTGATGAACGACGCGCCCTACCGGATCCACGGCAATGTGCTGAATACCGGGCTCATCACCAACCTGCCCCAGAACGCCTGCGTGGAGGTGCCCTGCCTGATCGACCGCAACGGCATCAATCCCTGCGTCGTCGGGGATCTGCCGGAGCAGTGCGCTGCGGTCAACCGCACCAACATCAACGTGCAACTGCTGACCATTCAGGCGGCCCGCACCCGGAAAAAAGAGGATATCTACATGGCGGCGATGCTGGATCCCCATACCTCCGCCGAGCTGTCCATCGACGATATCCGCGCCCTGTGCGATGATCTGATCGAAGCGCACAAGGGCTGGCTGCCCGCGTACCACTGAAAAGAGAAGCCCCCGGCGGCGTCCATCCTAAAAGCTTAATAGGGTTATATTTATAGATAACGAAAAAAGAGAGAAGTCGGAGATAAACGACTTCTCTCTTAGTCTGTTTCTACTAAAAGGGCGCGCTTTTGCCCCTGGCGTTATGGAGATGCTCTTAAAAGTAATTTATAGAACAAGCTCCACCCTGATACAAGCGTCATTTCTCCACACTTCGGTAAAGCCCACACGGAGGAACAAAGAAATACTGGGATTGTCTACCGCGATATCGTCGCACAATCTGGCGATCCCGTTTTCTTTCGCCGCCTTCATCAGAAGCAAAAGCCCCTCGTTGCCATATCCCCGCCCCCTATATCGGGCTTCAACCAATAGGTTTACCATGTGGGCCTGACAGGCCGCGTCGTAATGATACGCGGCTTCTCCGACAAAGCATTGGGAATCTTCCGCGTATAAATACCGATAATAACGCTGACTCTCATCGGCCGATACCCAGCTTTTGTACCATGGCTCCCAATTTTTCTCCGGGAAATCGATGGCGCCGCCCCATTTTTCGTTATAGGACATCGTGTTTGGATCCGCCAGCAAAGACCGGCGATAATCCAAATCTTCCAGCGCGGGTTTATACAGCCGAAGCCGCTTATCTCCCTCTCCTCGATTAAAGCCCAACGAAAATCAACTCCTTCACCGCTCCTCTGCTGCCTCCGAATTTCGACCGCCGGGGCGGAGCTGTTTGACCGTCATATGGACTCCGGGTTCCGCCGGCGGGCGGGGGAGAGCACTTAGGAGGGCAATCCCCTAGAGGCTGCCGCAAAGGGGCGGAGCAGCCCGCCGCGCGGCGCCCCGTGCGCGACACGGCGATAAGCATCGCGCCCTTCCTGCGGCGGAAGAGCGCGATAAGCGGACTTATCCCCGGATTGCCGCTCGATTCTTATTCTTCATCCAGATAATGCAGCATCGCCTCCAGCGGCTTGCGGACCTTTTCGGCAGGGTCCCCCTCCGCCGCGTAGCCCACGCCGATCACCAGCCGGATGGGCTTGTCCTCCGGTATATCCGCCGCCAGGCGAAGCGCCGCGGGATCAAACCAGCCCATGATACAGGTGGCAAGGCCGCTGTCCGCCGCCTGCAGGCAGATATGGGCTGCGGCCAAGCCGATATCCACCTGGGCGTATACCTGCTCGCTGGGCACCGCATCCCGAATACGGGATATCAGCCGGGCAGGCTCCTCCGCCACGATGATGAAGGCGGGACATTCGTCGGTGAAGCGGTTCATCCGCCGATCCTGCAGGCATTTGGCCACCCGGGCGGAGCAGGAGGGGCTGTTCACCACCCAAAAGCTCCACGGCTGGCTGTTGCAGGCGGAGGGGGAAAGACGGGCCGCCTCGATCAGGGCGATCAGCTTCTCCTTTTCCACGGGTCTATCCGCATAGCGCCGGCAGCTCTCCCGCCGGCGGGCCAGCGTCATAAAATCCTGCACAGGGGGTCACCGCCTTTCAAAGCTGGGAACGGACCTTTACATAAACCTGCCGGCTGTTGCCCTCGTTGACGGGAACGGACCTGATATCCAAAATCCCCAGGGATTTGATGAAGGGGGTCAGCTTTCGGAAGCCGTAGTTACGCACATCGAAGTCCGGATAACGCTTGTTCAGCCGGCTCCCAATTTCGGAGATGGACACCCACTCGTCTTCGTCGGAGATCTCGTCCATAATAGACAGCACCGCCGCCTTCACCGTCTCCAGCGGGGTCATCTCCTCCGTCTGCCGCCGGGGAGCGGAGCTTTCGGCGGGCTGGGCCAGGATTTCGAGATATTTGAATTTGTTGCAGGCGGCGATGAAGGCGGTGGGCGTCTTTTTTTCTCCCATTCCCAGCACCAGCATCCCCGATTCCCGCAGCCGGGAGGCCAGCCTGGTGAAATCGCTGTCGCTGGAAACCAGGCAGAAGCCGTCCACATGGCCGGAATAGAGAATATCCATGGCGTCGATGATCATAGCGGAGTCGGTGGCGTTTTTGCCGGTGGTATAGCCGTATTGCTGGATCGGGGTGATGGAGTTGTCCAGCAGCACGTTTTTCCAGGAGCCCAGCACCGGCTTGGTCCAGTCGCCGTATATGCGCTTGTAGGTGGCGGTGCCGTCGTTGGACACCTCATCCAAAATATATTTGATATACTTGTCCGATACGTTGTCCGCGTCAATCAGCACGGCGATGCGGTTGTCCAGTGACATGTCGATAACCAACCCTTTCGGTTTCCGGCGGCGCGCCGCCGGACTATTTCATTGATCCCCCGCGGGGAAGCTTTCACACGTATAACAAGCTGAAAACCCATTTGCCTTCCTCCCGGACGGCGAACATATACGAAACGGTGGAATACAC
>CAKTTT010000009.1 GCA_934615635.1 uncultured Eubacteriales bacterium
ACCCTGATCCGGCCGATGATCTTTCTGGACGAGAAGGAGATCGCCGCCTACTGCCTCCAGGCGGGACTGCCGGTGGTGAAATCCCGCTGTCCCGCCGACGGCTGCACCGGCCGACAGCGCACCAAGGAGCTGCTCGCCTCCCTGTCGGCTCAGTACGGCCCGCTGGACGCCAAAATCCTCGGCGCCATGCAGAAGGCGGACATCGGCGGCTGGTAGGCCGCGGGCAGGGCTCCCTTGAGGCCCTGGATCTGCTCCTCAGCGGACACAACACAAGGGGGGATTTTCATAAAAAGCTATATCCGCGCCGTACTGGAGGAACTCCAGGCCCACATGGAAGAAACGCCTTGCGTGGAGGCCATCTCCCAGGCGCACGCGCTGTCATCCATGCAGCTCAACCGGGATTTTATAAGCGCCACCGGCTACAGCGTCAGCGAATATATCCGGAGGCTGCGGCTGTCTAACGCCCTATGCATGATCAAGTTCTCCCATTATCCGACGGCCGATATCGCCTACGCCTGCGGCTACAGCTCCCAGCAGGCGCTTTGCCGGGAAATCCGGGCGCTGCTGCAAACCACCGCCACCGCCTATAGGGACGGGGACGACATATATTTCCTGGCCCCTCCCTCCGCCGATGCCCCCTATCCCGTGGAGGTGTCCAGGGTCTCCATTCCCCGCGCCCTTTGTCTGCGCTATTACAGCTCCTCCCTCCGAAGGCTGGAGGAGGAGGCAGTCGGCCTATTTCTGCGGAACAACCCTGGCTTCACGGGCCGGATCTTCGGCCGGGACGGGGAGCAGCGGCAAAACCGGCTGTGCTACGAGATATACGCGGAAACCACTGGACAAGCACCAGATATCCATGGGTTCGAGGCCGCAGGCATCCGCCCTGCTTACGACCTCCTTTGCGCACGGACCCGGACGCCCGATGATGCGCAAGCGGTCAGCGCCGCTTGGGATTATCTCTACGGCGTCTGGCTCCCCGGCAGCATGTTCGAATATACCGGTATAAACGGCCGGACGTATGAAACCGGCTACTTTGAGGAATATCTCCTGCGCAACCACCGTCCCTATCGTTTGCGCCTTTACCTGCCAGTGCGCCGAAAAAAAGCTCTTATGAAAGTGGCGGTGGAACAGACGGAACAGCTCCGCTTCCTCGTCTGCACCCTCCCCTGCCTTCCCGGACCCGGGGCGGAGCGCAGGGCGGAAAATGCGGCGGCGGAGTCGGTATGCGGCTATCTGTCCGATCATTATCCTTATCTGCTTTCCGGTCAGCAGGAGGTCTATCTCCGTCATAGTGAGGGACGCTGCACCTGCGGCGTCCGGGTACGCGCCCCCCTGACGGTGGAGGACCCCAGGCTGCACATATTATCCTACGACAGCCGTCCCTGTGCGGTTCTATATCTGAACAGCGCAGGGGACGACCGATACGCCGGCGGCATCCTTGCCCGATGGATCCGGGAAAACAATATGACCGCCGCCGGGGAACCCTTCGCCCTATACAACACCGCCAACAACGACTATGCCGCCATGCGGATGCTCTGTCCCCTGGCCGGGGCGAAACCTGTTGATATTTGATAATACCACGTTCCAGCCCTGAGGTATACTGAGGACAAACCTTAAAAGAGGAGTGGTCAACATGGGAGATCCAGCCAGGATGCCCGACGTAAATCCTTTTCCGGAGGACTATGGGCCGAAAAAGCCGCCGCTTTCCTTCCTGCTGCGGGGAAGCGCCTACCCCTCCGACACTATCCCGGATCCCTTTCAGGGTGGGGAGCCGCCCCGCACCTCCAACCGGATCCGGAATTACCGCCGAATCGGCAACTGGGAAAACTTCTTCCTGGATTCCGCCATCTGCTCGGTGGCGAAAGCATTGGGGGAGGAGATCGACGATTTCCACTTCTTTTCCGCTATCACCGGGGATATGTTCGCCTACCTCTACAGCCTGTCCCATCCCTGCGACAGCGGGATAACCAATTATTTCTTCGTCCCGCAGGTGGTTAAAAAAGCTTTTGCCGCCATCGGCTACAGTTGCCGCTATCTCTCCAACGCCCAAATCCAGGAAGACTTCTCCACCGTGATGAACGCCATCCGGGATTCGGTGGACCAAGGGATTCCCGTCCTAGCCTGGGGCATGGGCAACGTCATCACAGCGGACGGCTCTCACTGGGATCCTCTGCCAGAGGGGTGCCTCATCGGCGGCTACGACCGGGACGATGTGCTGTACGTTAACCTCTATCTTGGGCCGGAACGGGCGACAGTGGATGAGGACGGCTACACCGCCGTCACCCGGGGACTGGACACCACCATGGGCCTGTTTTTTATCGGGGACAAGCTGGACAAGCCGGATATGCGGGAGATTTATAGGGAGGTCCTGCATACCATCCCGGCATTCCTTTCCCTGCCGCCCACAAACGGCTACTGCTTCGGCAGAGAGGCTTTCGAGTTATGGGCGAACACCTTGACGGAGGAGACCCGATTCCAAGGGAAGACAGACAAGGATTTGAGCGGCCTGTGCTGGGATCTCCACTGCTCCCCCTACTGCGCCGTCTGCACCACCGATTCCGCTTCTTATATCCGGCGGATCGTTGAAACCTACCCCGATTTGACGATGGCGGTCAAGCTCCTGCCCCTGTACGAAGAGATCTGGCGGCTGAAGGATGAAATATGGGCCTATCAGGGGGATTTCTTCCCTCCCATGAATCGTTTCCGGGAGCGCTCTTTCCGGGCCCATATCTCTGGGCTGCTGCGACGGATGGGCAGCGTCTGCGACGAGATTTTGAAGCTCTATGAGGAGGCGCTCTGATGGAATCCACCCGGTCGGTGGACAGACCTCTCCGGGAGAGATCGGCGCCGGCTTCGGGGCCCCCTTTTACCGCCGCCTGACACGGGATATCCTGCAGCTCTTCCCGGACAATGGTTCGACCAGTATGGTCTAGGCGGTCATACCGCTATATGAAAAAGAACAAGAAAGCGGCTCTTATCCGCGTGGCTTCCTACATCAACGGCCGCTATGCGCTGCGGCCGCGCATCCGCGTCCCGGAAACATTGGCGGGCCTGGATCGTCTTCCCCATGTGAAGGCACGGACCCTCGTCGGAACGCTCCGCAAGGCGCCATACTACTGCGACCGTAGGAAAGCGGTTGATTCGACCATCAGAGTGATGTTTATTGGAAATGTTCCTCGGATATCCTTTAAGCGGAAATCGCCCGGAATAAGCCGTAGCGCCCTTCCTCCGGCAGAACTCAAAGCGTCCCCTTCCGCGAACACCCCCCGGAACCGTTGGTTCCGGAGGGTGTTTTCAATTATTCTGTTCCCTCTCCGGCGGAGAAAGCTCTTTTCCCTTTTTCCCGGTGAAAATGATCCATTTGCTGAAGAAATAGTTCATCACCATCACCACCACGTTCATGGCGATCTTGGAAAATGCCTTGTTGAGTCGGGCGACGTTCACCATCAGCACCATGCCCACGGCATCCACCCCCAGAGACAGCAGCCGTGCGCCGATAAACAGCCCGCACTCCTTCACCGCCGCCCGGAGGGTGTCCACCCGGCTTTGGAATACAAACAGCTTGTTGACCACATAGGCGAAAATAACCGCTACCACCCAGGCGATGACATTGCTCACGAGATTGATGACAACCTCGTTCATGGCCCGGGCGGCGGTAAACGCGGTGGAACAGAGCAGATAGGTAACAATGTTGATGATGGTGGTGAGCACCCCGAACACCACATAGGACACCGTTTCCCGGTTCACCACCCGGGGATATGTCTTCCAGGCGAACTGAAACAGGCGGATCCCGCCCAACACCAGCAGCGCGCCGGCGAAGCTCACCAGAAAATCCGGGATGCGGGGCATCCGGCCGGGGGTGAAAATCTGATGCAGCTCGTCGGTGACGGCGAACAGGGTGGTTACGGCCAGCCCCATCGCAGGGGCGGAATTGATCCCCAACCCACACAGGCGGAAAGCGTTCCAGCACAGCACCGCCAACAGCATATAGGCCAGAAACTGCAGCGTGGCGGGGGTGAGAAACTCGATCCAACGGGCCAGTCCTGGGGAGGCCGGGCCCAGCATGGCCTCCAGCGCGCTCAACGCCGTCTCCGAAGTCGCGGCCAACCAGTCTCCGGCAGTCCGCCCGTTCAGGCAGGACAGGAGGAACAGAAACAGCATCCAGCAGCCCGCCGCCGTCCACGACAGGACGGCGAAGGCTTGTCGGCGGTTTTTCATGATGGGTTTACCGATCCTTTCCACGCTTTTCCGGGGGGAAATGCCTGTTCAGCGCCTGGGCCACCCCGGCCTGATTCTGCGGCCCCGTCACCTCGTCGGCGACGGCCTTCACCTCCGGGATGGCGTTGCCCATGGCCACCCCCAGCCCCGCCCATTCCAGCATATCCAGGTCGTTGGGGCTGTCCCCAAAGGCGATGCTGTCCTCCCGCGGGATGCCGATTTCCTCCAGCACCCGGCGCATACCGTCGGATTTGCTGCAGCCGGCCGGCACCATTTCCGCGTATCCCGGATGGCGGATCACCCGCAGCCCCTCCATCCGGCGGAGCGCCTCCTCCTCCAGGCGGCCGATCACCGTCAGCTTGGTGACGGGGTTTTCCTCGAACCATGCGGGCGAAGGCTGCCGTTCAGGCACCTGCTGATAAGCGGCGGGCGCCTGGACCCGACAGCCGCCGTTGCCGTAGTACTGCCCGTTTTCCCCCTCCAGCACGAAAAGGGTGGGCCGGTCGTAATAATAATCGAACAAGGGGAGCATCTGCTCCGGAGTGACCCGGCGGCGGTAAAGCAGCTTCTCCCCCACCACAATATGGGCGCCCGCGCCCGCCACGATTCCGTCAAAGCCCACCTCCAGCGCGGCGGGGTAAAGGAAGCCCATGGAGCGGCCGGTGCAGAGAAATACCCGGTTGCCCAGGGCGCGCACCCGGCGGATCGCTGCCGTATCCTCCGGCAGGGGCGGCCGGTTATCGCACGCCAGGGTGCCGTCCAGGTCAAAAAAGAGAGCTTTTCGCGTCATAGAGGATTCATCATGCCTTTCCGCCGGCGTTCCGGCAACCATTTGGGAATCGCTCTTCAGGGAATCCCCAGGATACGGGCGGCGTTTCCACCCATGATGGCGGCCTTTTCCTCCTGGGAAAAACCGTAGGCGTCCAGAAACGCCAAGGTCTCCGCCACCGCCGCCGTTTGATCCGCCCAGGGGGAGTCGGTGCCAAACAGTACCCTGTCCGGGCCGTTTGACCGGATGATCTGGGCAAACAGCGGATGGGGCTCCCGATACTGGAGGCTGTAGCTGGTATCCAGCCAAACGTCCATCTCCTTCAGGACGGGAAGTACCTCCCCCCACAGCAGAAACCCACCCAGGTGGGCCAGAATGATTTTCGCCTCCGGCACCGCTTTTCGTAGCCGAATCACCCGTTCCGGCGTACAATGGATTGGGGGCGGCATCCCGATATCGGCCCCGGCGTGAAACACCACCCACAGGCCCAAATCCGCGGCGGCGCGAACCACCGCGATCCCCTCCGGGTCGTCCACAAAGAAGCCCTGATATTCGGGATGCAGCTTGATCCCCCGCAGCCCCAGCGACCGGACCCGCTCCAGCTCCTGCCGGAACACCGGGTTCCGGGGATGGACGCTGCCGAAGGACCGCAGTCCTGGCAGCCGGTTCACCTGCGCGGCGAAATCGTTAAGGGTGGGGGAGGGTTTGGGCGAAGTGGCGATGGGCAGCACGAGGCTGACGTCCAATCCCGCCGCCCGGCCGGAGGCCGAAAGGCCCTCCGCCGTGGCGTCGGTATGCGGATGCGCCTCTCCGTAGATTTTCTGGTATGTCCGGGTGTTCTGCAGCAGTTGCGCCAGCGCACCCGCTGCGAGCCGGTCGGGAAAAATATGGGTATGGGCATCGATCAGCAATCCAAAAACCTGCCTTTATGATAACGATGAAAAGTCATAGGTTCCCTGGGGATGATACAGGATATAGGCCGCCTGGTCGCCGGATACCTCCGTGACCCCACGGATCTGGTCCCGGACCTGCTGGGCGGTATAATCATAAGCCTGGAGCCAGGGCATGATCGCCGGCCGCGCCGTCTCCTCCATCAACTGGACCCGCAGCGAAAGTTGGCTCATGGCTAACTGCACCGCCTCGTAAGGATGGGCGGCCGGATCGGTCACCGTGTTTTCACCCACGGACAGCCTGTTCCCCAGCGCGGATGGCAGCAGCACCGGGGCGGCCACCGCCTCCCCGAAGGTCAGGGGATTGCCCCCGAAAACCTCGGTATCCTCCCCGAAGCCCGCCAGGCCCGGCATGGACAGAATCACCTGCCCGTCTCCGAAAGCCGCGGATAAATCCGTGACGAATTTCTGCAGCACCTGTCCCCTGCCCAACGAGGTCAGGCTGGAGCTGCCGTAATCCGCCTGGGATTCCTGCTCCGGGAACTGGACGCCGTCCAGCATAAGGCCGGTAACGCCCAGATTTTTCAGCTCCGCCGCCATGTCGATGAGATACCGATGGGCATCCGGCGCATATGGGTTCAACCAGCGTTTGCCCCCGTTAGAGGGATTGCCGTCATACCAGCTCATGCCGTTCACGGTAATCTTGGCGGTGGGCAGCTCCCCCGCCCCCACATGATCCCGGAAAGCGTAAAGCCTCGGCAGGGCGGTAAAGCCCTTTTCCCGCATAAAATCCACCGCCGAACGGAGCTGCTCCAGCGTCAGGGCGTCGGCGGCGGCCGCCTTGCTCTGCGCCGCCAGTTCGGTGGCCGACCGATAATATAGGTTGCCGTCCGCATCCTTGAGATCGAACACCACCGCGTTGAGCCCCGCTGCTCCGGCGGCGTCCAACTGGGCCCCCAGCGCCGCCTCGTCCCGCAGCAGGGACAGGGGCGCGTAAAAGGCCTTCAGCCCGCCCGTCTGCGGCTCAGGCTGCGGCGGGACGGAGGAGGGGTCGGAGGAGGAGGGCGTATCCGACGGCTCGCTGGCCGTGGATTCCGGCGGGGTGCTGGTATCGGAGGAAGCGGCGTCTCCCCACGGCCAGCCCTCCACGCTGAATTTGGCGGTAAAATAGCCGCCGGCCAGTACGCCCGCGCAGCCGACCACCACCAGGAGGCCGATCAGCACCCTGGTGAAGGTAACCTTTTTTTTGCGGAAAACAGCGGAGCGGCGGTGGAGCTTTTTCGGCATGACGGAACCCTTCCTTCGTTGATCAAATCAAGGTGATCGCGTTGGTGAAGCCCAGCAGGGCCATGGCCAGTATGCCCAGATACAGCAGCGTGGCGGGGAGCCCCCGGAACGCCTGGGGCATATCCGGATTATCCAACCGCTCCATTCCTTCGGCGGTCAGCCAGCACAGCAGCACAAAACCCACGCAAGAGCCCAAAGCCAGCCCCACCGCCCCCCAAAAGGACAGGGTGAACTGGTGGTTGACGATCAGCGCCACCCCGATGACCACATTGTTGAAGGCGGCCAGAGGCAGCAGGCGGCTGAGGCTCTGATAAACCGAGGGCAGGGTCTTCTTCAGCAGGAAGGACAGCCCGACGTACAGCGCCGCCGCAATGGCTATCATAATCACCGGCCGAATCAGCTTGGCCGCGGAAAAGGAACGGATCAGCAGATCCACCGGATAAGCCAGCATGGTGGTGAGAATGGTAAAAAAGCATAGCAACCCGCCAAAAGCGAAGGTGTCTCGGGGCCGCCGGACGATCCGCAGCATAACGGAGGAGCCGAAGCCGGTGGTAAGAACCACGTTTTGTATGAAAGCGGCGGCCAGAAGAAACAGCACAAATTCCGACAGCTTCATGCCTCATCCGCCTCCCTTCTGCCGATCAAACGGGAAAGCAGGGACTTGATCCACTGGAGAAAAGCGGCCATAAAGCCCAGCAGAAGAAAGCCGACAAAGGGAAGCGCCGCCGACGGAAAGCGGAAGGAAAATTCCATGGAAACGCCCCACAAGGTACCGTAAACCGCCAGCTCCCGCAGAGCGGAAACGACACAGATCACCAGGCCGAAACCCACCGAAGCGCCCAGCGCATCCACCAGGGCGGCGGCGGGCCGGTTGCTCACCGAGAACCCCCCCGCCCGGTAGGTGAAGATGGTGTTCACCGCCATCAAGGGCAGATACAGATAAAGGTAGGCGTAAATCTCGTGGGATATGCAACTGTCCACAATAACGGCGGCCGCCACCAGCAGCAGCGAAGCGCCCACGGTGTAAACCGGCGGCCGCAGCCAGGCGGGAATCTTTTCTCCGAACAGGGACATCAGCAGGCTGGTGGGCAGCAGCACCGCCGCCGTGCAGATGGCCAGCACCACACCGTACTGCAAGGTGGTGCCGGCGGCGATGATGGGGCATAGTCCGATGGCCTGCACCAGCACGATGTTTTTCGTCAGGAAGGTTTCCATGAAAATGCCCGTCAGCTTCCAAAAATGATGGACGTCGTTCTTTTTCATGCGGCCGACCCTCCCCTGGCTTTTTTCATCAGGGCGCCCAGCCCGTGCACCAGCCGCCAGCTCCAGCGGTCGATTACCGGGGCGAAGGCGTTCACGATCAGCACGGCGAAGCAGGCGCCCGCCTCAAACCGGCCGTGATACCGCAGCGCCATGGTGAGCGCACCGCCCAAAGCGCCGTATAGGATTCTCCCCAGCCAATACCGGGGAGCGGTGACCGGATCGGTCATCAGAAAAATCCCCGCAAACAGCAGATAGCCGGAACAGAGCTCCAGCAGCACGCTGTTCTGCCAGCCGCCCACCACCCGGGGAAAGAGCACCGCGCTCAGGGCGCACACCGCCAGATAGGGCAGCGTGATCCAGGGGGAGGCGGTGCGCCGGGAAAACAGATAAACGGCGCAGGCGATGAGCACCGCGATGGCGGTGGCGCCGATAGGGCCGGGGAAATTTCCCAATAAAAGGGTATTTTCATTGTAGGTGGTGGCGCCGCCGGTCATGAGCTGGGCGGCGGGAGATTTCACCAGGTTGATCCCCGCCACCGAATCCAGCGGGATGGGGCTGGGCAGCCCGGGATCGGGATAGGTGAAAAGCTGGGTGCTAAAGCACTGGGTCACCAGGGCGATGCCCGCCGCCGCGGGATTGAAGGTGTTGCGGCCGGTGCCCCCGAAGGGCATCTTCACCACCAGGATGGCGAAAGCCGCCGCTGCCGCCGGCAGCCAGTAGGGGGATATGGGGGACATCAGCGCGCCGATCAGGCCGCCGGTCACCGCCGCCGTGCCGTCCAGCACGGAGGGCCTGCGCCGCATCAGCAGGCAGCACAGGGTTTCGCACACCACCGCCGTGCCTATGCCGATAAGGATCAGCAGCACCGGCCGAAAGCCGTAGTAAACGGCGGAGAAGATCGCCAGCGGAACCAGGGTTATCAGCACGTCCAAGCTCATCAGGGAGCTCCGCTCCGTCCGCCGGATATGCGGAGCATAGGCGTTTTTAAGGTTCATCGTCGTCCCCCCAGTTCAGGAAAATCGGCCCCCGGGCCTGGGCGGCCTCCGCCACCCGTATGGCCACCTCCCGCCCGGATGGACAGACGTAGGAGCAGGCGCCGCAGCCGTCGCATTCCTCCGGATGCAGGGCGGGCAGCCGTTCATAATGCATATTTTCCAGCCGCCGCACGATTTCATAGGGAAGCAGCCCCGCATGGCACACCTGGGCGCAGCGGCCGCAGCCGATGCAGGTCCTGGCCGGAATCGCCTGCCGGGCCTTCAGCGCCAGCAGGCAGGTCATCCCCGGCAGCACGGGAATATCCAGCGTCTGGGTGGTGATGCCGGTGAGGGCGTCGCCCAGAATCACATAACCGGGATCCTCCGAAAGGCCGCATTGGGCCAGCACATCCTCCACCGACGCGCCGTAGGGGACCCGTATGTTCTTGGGGGTGGCCACCGCGTCTCCCGCCACGGTGAGAACGCCGTCGCAGCAGCCCTCCCCGTAAGCGGCCGCCCTATAAAGGGCCAGCGCCGCCTGGGGGCCGATCAGCGCCACCGGCCCGCCGCTGCGGGAATAGCGGGTGACGGGATAGCGCCCGGAAACCTGATAAAGCTGCCCTTCCCCCAGCCGCTGGCTCAGGGGCCGGCGGCGGCCCGCAGGCAGCCGGACGGCGAAATGGGAGCCGGAGGCCCCCACCGCCCGGACGGCGAGCCGCAGGCCCTTCTGTATCTCTTCCGCCGCTTCATTGAGCACCGCCCAGGCGCTGGAGGCGTAAGGCTCCGCCTCCACGGCGTTGACCACGATCAGGTTGCGGCCGGCCTCCCTCCATTCCTGGAGCTTCAGATGCAGCGGCAGCCCGTCCAGTTCGTCGATGATCCCCGCCTTGCGCGCGGCGGTCAGGATTTCCTCCGGCTTCATGTTTTCCACCGGCCGCACCTTCTGGGGGGCCTCCCCCATGGAAACCATGCATTGCACCACCGCGCAGTTCAGCTCCCCGAACAGGGGATGATGCAGGGTACGGAGATTGGAAAACACCCCGCTGACCGTGGCGATGGCCGGCGCGTCGCCGGGATCCTCCGGCAGGCCCACCGCCTCTCCCCGCATCACCGTTTCATAGGCCCCCAGGGCCGGCCGGCAGACGCGGGCATCCCCATAGGACAGGGGGATCTGGACCTTTTCGATGTTTTTCAGCCGTTCAATGCCGCGGGAGGCCGCCGGCTCCTTATAGTGAGCGAGCCGGATGCCCCGCGGGAGGGTAAGTGGAAGCACGTGCGCAGTCTCCTTTCCGGATGAGGAAATCGCCGGAGGTACGGCGTGCCCGGACTCTTCCGGGCCGTATATTCAAAGGGAGGATTCTCTGCATATCTGTATAAAAGTACCAATGTTTTTCCAGCCTTTGCGGCCTTGAAAAGCCGCCTGTGGCACAGTATCATTACCCTTAGAGGGCTATACCCGCCCATCGGCGCCCCGGGAGTTCCCGCGGAAGTGACGATGGGAGTTCACGCGACCGAAAGAAGCAAGGGGCCTTTCCGGCCAAGAGGAGGGATGCAGCCGTGAAAATGGAGCTATTGGAAAACGGCTGTCTGAAAATCATGCTGACGGAGGAGGACTTGGACCGTCTGGGCCTGTCCTTCGCCAGCCTGGATTATGATGCGCCCGCCACCCGCAGCGCCCTGCAGACGCTGCTGATGGCCGCCCGGAATGAAACGGGGTTCGACCCCGCGGGCGGGCTGGTGGTGGAGGCGCTGCCGGTGGACGAGGGCTGCCTGCTGCTGTTCACCCCCACTGGAAACCATCGCCGCATCCGGCTAAAAAAGGCCGTGGGGCCGTACATATACGAGGTGGAGGATGCGGAGCAGTTGTTCCGTCTGGCGGAGGGGCTGCTCCGCTACCGTCAGCCGCTGGAAAAGCGGCTGCTGCCCTCGGCGGGCAGCTCCTTATATTTGTTCGGGGAAAAATACCGGCTTGTCCTTTACCCCGCGGCAGCGCTGCCTCGGGGCGTCCAGGACCTGATGCGGGAATTCTCCCGCTGCGCCGGGGAGGGGGACGCCGCCGCGGCCTATACCGCGGAACACGGCCGCGCCATTGCCGTGGGAGATGCCCTCCTGCGGCTGTACAGCGCCACCCAGTCCGGTCAGCAATCCTGAATGGAGCGCACCAGCGCCGCCGGATCGGCAGCCTTGAACAGCGCGCTGCCCACCACGGCCACCGTGGCCCCCGCCCGGGCCGTCAGCCCGGCCGTCTCCCCATTGATACCGCCGTCCACCTGGATGGCGGTATCCTGCTTTCTGCGGTCGATTTCCGCCCGCAGCGCCGCGATCTTCGGCAGCATATCCGCCATGAAGGACTGGCCGCCGAAGCCCGGCTCCACCGTCATCACCAGCACCATGTCCACCTTGTCCAAATAGGGGAACGCCGCCTCGGCGGGGGTGGCGGGCTTCAGGGTCAGCGCCGCCTTTTTTCCCAGCCGGCGGATGGCGTCCAGCGTCTCCCCCACCGGCGAATCGCATTCGGCGTGGATATTGATGCTGTCCGCTCCCGCCTTGGCAAAGGCCTCTATCAGCCGATGGGGATACTGCATCATCAGGTGCACGTCAAAGGGCAGCTTCGTCAGCGGGCGCAGCCGCTCTATCACCGGCGGCCCGAAGCTGAGGTTGGGCACGAAAACCCCATCCATCACATCCAGGTGCAGCATATCCGCGCCGGAACGGTCGACAAAAGCGATTTCCTCCGCCAGACGGGCGAAATCGCAGGTGAGAATAGAGGGTGAAACCTTCATAAAGTACCTCGTTTCCCCGCAGCGGCTGAAGAGAAACCGGTCTCCCCGCTGCGGGAGAGAGACAGCGGCAAACCCAGCGTCATCGGGATCCTCCACGGCCGCCGCTGTCGGGATGAAGCATAAGCGGACGCGCGGACATACTCCCGGATTGTTTCATTTTACCCCATTTTCGTCAAAAGGTCAATGGGAAAGCGCCCGCCGCCCCTTTTGACGGCCGTGACCGCCGACGGGGCTTGGATGCCGCCGCCCGCTGCAGGGAATAAGCGAAAAGGCGGCTCCAAGGATACCGCCCGCCTCCAGGCGGCAGCGGATCTTCGGCAAGCTCGGCGGGCCCGCTCCACCGCTGCAAAAACCGGTGGAACCGCCGCCTCCCGGAATACAAAATCCCCCGGCCGGGACAAGCACGCCCTGCCGGGGGAGGTTTATGCGTACAGATAGGTGTGGAGATCGGTCACCGACTGCTTGGGGTCCTTCAGCACCAGCATGGCGCCGCCGTTGATGGTTTTATTCAGGAAGGCGCCGTCCTGGGGAACATGATAGGTGGTCATGATATCATAGGACAGATAGGCGCCTGCATCCATCACATAATTGAGGACCTCTCCCCTGCCCATGTTGGTTTTCACCTGGGGCAGCAGCTCGTCCAGCATCCCCATCAGGGTGAAAATATCCGCCCGGCGGGCCTTGTCCAGCAGGATGTTCATCGCCTTTTGCTGCCGCTGCACCCGCCCGAAATCGCTGTCGATATGGCGGATGCGGACATACTGAAGGGTCTGGAAGCCGTTGAGATGATAGGTACCCGCCCTGTTGTCCATGGGAACGAAGTTGGGATCGCCCGTTTCCACCGTGACGGTGGTTCCCGCCTTGGGGATCTGGGTGGCCTCCTTGGCGGTCAGCTCGATATCGATGCCCCCCAGCTTATCCACCGCGATGGGAAACACCACGAAATTCACCCCGACGTATTTGTCAATCTTCAGCCGGAAATTCTGCTCGATGGTTTTAAAGAGCAGCTTTTCCTGCCCGAAGGCATAGGCGGCGTTGAGCTTGTTGTAATCGTCCTTGCCGTCCCCGTCCTTGTCCCGGCCGGGAATAGTGACGCAGGTGTCCCGCAGCAGAGAAACGAACTTAATGGTTTTTTTCTTCTTATTGATGGACACGATCATGTTGGAATCCGACCGGGCGGAATAATTGGTGCGCCCGTCGATGCCGATCAGCAGGATGTTGGTCACGTCCTCGGTGTCGCCCATCACCGGAATATCCGCCACAGTGGTGGCGTTTTCATACGGATCGCTGTCAAAGGAGATATCCGGTATGGATTCCGGACCCTCCCCCTCGGGATAGGAAAAATCCGACGGAAGGCTGCCGCCGTCGTCGTCGATATTGATTTTGTTCAGAAGATACCAGCCGTAGCCGCCCACGGCTATGCAGCACACCGCCAGAATGGACAGCAGCGTCACCGACGCCGCCACCACCCGGCGGACCGACTTGGAATACCGGCGGCGCTTGGCGGGCTTCCCCTGGGTATTCCGTTTCGTTGCAGATGCGGTTTTTTTCGTCGATTTCATAGCCATCCACCCTTTCGGTGCCAGAGCATACCGGTACCACCCTATTTAAAAACGCTCTCCCGCAGCGGCGATAAATCCGCCGGCGGCCCCGCGTCGCCGCTTAAAAAGCGAACCGGCGGTATCTGCCGGCGATAACATCATAGCACACCCCCAAAGGGTTGACAAGCAAAGAAAGTGCAAAATCCTACCGCCCGGCCGGGCCCCGCCACCGGGCGATGGAGAGAACAAGCCCCTCTATTTCCATCGTCAGAATCGCGGCCTTCCGCCCGTCCGGCAGCGCCGTCTCGCCGCCAAGCCCGCGGGGGATCACCCGGAAGCTTTTCAGCGGCAGGGCAAACCCGTCGCCGTTCAGCTTCATCACGCTTTCCTTCATCGCCCACAGCCGATAGAAGGCGGCGGGGCGCGCCGCCTCCGGCGCTGCGGCGAGGGCGGCCGCCTCTCCGGGATGAAAACGGGCGGCGATGCGCGCCAGACGTTCGCCGGACAGCGGATCCGGCGTTTGTATGTCCAGTCCCACCGGCCCGCTGCACAGCACGGCGGCCGCCCACCCGCCGCTGTGGGACAGGGAGGCGTAAAGCCGCTCCCCGCCCACGGCTATCCCCTCGGGAAAGGGCTTGCCCCGGGAGGAGGGGGTCCAATCCAGCGGGCAGCGCGCCGCCGCCAGCGCCAGCCTGGGGGCCGTCAGTTCGCCCGCAGGCATCTGTCGCAGGGTGAAGCCCTCCGGCCGGTCCTCCTCCAGCAGCCCCTCGTACAGCAGCGCCGCCGCGGCCACCGACTGCGCCCGGCCCGCGGCGCCCATTCCTTCGATCCGTTCCCTGCGGGAGGGCGGCAGGCGTTCCAGCAACTGCCGGCAGGTCAGGTCGGGGAGTTGAGAAAAATCCGTCAGATATATCCTGCAAAAATCCTTCATTCCCTGTTCTCCGGCGGCCGGCCGACAAACGGCGGCGCATAGGCGACAACCATATTCTTCCCTTTTTCTTTCAGCGAAACAATGGTAAGACTTTCCAAAAATCGTTCATAGGAGAGACCCAGCCCCTCCCGGCCGCCCAGCGTCTCATACAAAGTGGGAGCGTCCGCCAGCGACCGGATGGCCTCCGCCGGCTGTCTGGCATTATACCAATTGATGGCGGCGGCCACATGGATCCCGCCGTAGGAGGTGTGGCGGCGGTCGGCGGTGCGGTAGAGGGCGGTTAACCCCCACCCCGCCAGCGCCGCCGCGGCCGCAACGGCGGCGATCCGCTCCCAAAGGCCGGCGATGCTCCTGCCCATGGCCTCAGAACAGCCCGGTGATCCGGCCGGAGGCGTCCACGTCGATGGCCTCCGCCGCCGGCACCCTGGGCAGGCCGGGCATGGTCATGATGTCGCCGGTCAGCACCACCACAAAGCCCGCGCCCGCGCTCAACCGCACGTTTTTCACCGTTACTCGGAAGCCCTTGGGCCAGCCGGCCAGCGCCGGATTGTCGGAGAGGGAATATTGGGTTTTGGCCATGCAAACCGGCAGCCTGCCGTAACCCAGCTTCTCCAGCTTCTCCAGCTCCCTGGCCGCCGCCGGCAGAATATCCACTCCATCGCCGCCGTAGATCTCCCGCACCACCGCCTCGATTTTCTCCCGCAGCGGCTGCTCATCGGTATACATCATGCGGAAGCTGCCGGGCTTTTCGGTGAGGCGGAGCACCTCCTCCGCCAGCTCCAGGCCGCCCTCGCCCCCCTTTGCCCACACCTCGGACAGGGCCACGTTGACGCCCAGCTCCACGCATTTCCTCCGCACCAGCTCCAGCTCCGCCTCGGTATCGGTGGGAAAGCGGTTGATCGCCACCACTGCAGGCAGACCGAATTTCACGGTGATGTTTTCAATGTGCTTGAGCAGGTTGGGCAGCCCCTTCTCCAGGGCCTCCAGATCCTCGCTTGCCAGTGCGTCCTTGGCCGCGCCGCCGTGATGCTTGAGGGCCCGCACAGTGGCGACGATCACCACCGCTCCCGGCTTCAGCCCCGCCTTGCGGCACTTGATGTCCAGGAACTTCTCCGCGCCCAGATCGGCGCCGAAGCCCGCCTCCGTCACCACGTAATCCCCCAGCTTGAGGGCCAGACGGGTGGCGGCGATGCTGTTGCAGCCGTGGGCGATGTTGGCGAAGGGGCCGCCGTGGACCAGGGCGGGGGTATGCTCCAGCGTCTGCACCAGGTTGGGCTTGAGAGCATCCTTCAGCAAGGCGGCCATGGCCCCCTGGGCCTTGAGCTGCCCCGCCGTCACCGGCTGCTCCTCCCGGGTGTAGCCCACCACGATGGAGGCCAGCTTCCGCTTGAGATCCTCCAGCCCGTCCGCCAAGCAAAGAATGGCCATGATCTCCGACGCCACGGTGATGTCGAAACCGTCCTCCCGGGGCACGCCGTTGAGCCTGCCTCCCAGCCCGTCGGTCACCTGCCGGAGCTGCCGGTCGTTCATATCCACGCAGCGTTTCCAGGTAATCCGCCGCACGTCGATTCCCAGGGCGTTGCCCTGGTGAATGTGATTATCCAGCATGGCGGCCAGCAGATTGTTGGCCGCGCCGATGGCGTGCATATCCCCGGTGAAATGGAGGTTGATGTCCTCCATGGGGATCACCTGGGCCCAGCCGCCGCCGGCCGCGCCGCCCTTGATGCCGAACACCGGCCCCAGGGAGGGCTCCCGCAGCGCCAGCACCGTCCTTTTCCCCATCCGACGGAGGGCGTCGCCCAGCCCCACGGTGGTGGTGGTTTTCCCCTCTCCCGCTGGGGTGGGGGTGATGGCGGTCACCAGGATCAGCTTGCCGTCCGGCCGTTCCCGCAGCCGTTCCATCACAGCGGGAACCACCTTGGCCTTATAGTCCCCGTACAGCTCGATCTCCCGGCGGCTGAGTCCCAGGGAGGCGGCGATTTCCTCAATAGGAGCGGGCGTGACACTCTGGGCGATTTCGATATCGGATTGATAAGGCATAGTCAATCATCCTTTCCATCGATTGTCCGACGCCGTCCCCTGAAAGATTTTCAGGGGGCGGACGCCGGAGAAAGCCATCAGTTATGAAGCTGCGCCTTGCTTCAGCCGCCCGGCCGCCCTTCCAGGGCGGGGTTGCCGAAAACCGACCGGCGGCTGAGAAAGAAAGCCAAGGCCGTGCATACCACCGCTGTGATATCGGCCACCGGCTCCGCGGCGAACACGCCGGTGGCCCCCCAGAAGCGGGAAAAGACCAGAACCAGCGGAATCAGCAGAATCACCTTGCGCAGCAGGGCCAGGAAGAGGGATATCTTCGCATGGCCGGTGGCCACGAAGGTCTGCTGGCAGGCGATCTGGATGCCGAACAGGCCGATCCCGCTCATATAGAGGCGCAGCGCCGGCACCGTGGCGCCGATCAGCCCCGCGTCGCTGTTGAACATCCGCACGAACAGCACGGGGAAGAGCATGGAAGCGGCCCACATGAAGCCGGTAAAGGACACCGCGGTAATCAGAAAGCATTTGTACGCCTTGCGCACCCGGTCGAACCGGGCGGCGCCGTAATTATAGCTGATAATGGGCTGCGCCCCCTGGCTCAGTCCGGTCAGCGGCATCATCACCATTTGCATGACGCTGGCGATGATGGAATAGGCCCCCACATACATATCCGCCGTGGCCAGATCCGGGCTGACCCGGCGCAGGCTGGTGTTGATGACGATTCCCACCAGGCTTTCGGTGGCGCTCATGATGAAGGGGGAGGCCCCCAGGGCCAGCACCGGCCCGATCAGCTTCCCATCCATCCGCATATGGGGCGGATAGAGCCGCAGCCGGGTCTTTTTCCCGCAGAGAAACGCGATGACCCACACCGCCGAAACCGTCTGGGAAAAGACGGTGGCCACCGCCGCGCCGGTAACCCCCATATTGAAGCCGTAAATGAGGATGGGATCCAAAATGATGTTGCACACCGCGCCGATGAGCACCGTGAGCATACTGGTGGCGGCAAAGCCCTGGGTGTTGATGAAGGCGTTGAGCCCCAGCACCAGCAGCACCGGCAGGGTCCCCCAGGCATAAATGCTGAAATACCGCTGCGCATAATCGATGGTGTTTTCGGTGGCCCCCACCAGCATCAGCAGATCGCGGCAGAAAAACTCGCACACCGCGGTGAGGAGAACCGAAAAGATCACCAGTAGCGGCAGGCAGTTGTTCATAATGCGGTTGGCCGTTTCCTGGCGGTTCTCCCCCATGCGGATGGCCGCCAGGGCGGAGCCGCCGATGCCCACCAGGCTGCCGAAGGCGGATATCACCACAATCAGCGGGAGGCTGACCCCCAGGGCGGCGATGGACTGGGTGCCCTGCTGGCCCGGCAGGTTTCCTATGTACATACGGTCCACAATATTATACAGCGCATTGATCACCTGGGCGGCGATGGCCGGCACGGCCAGCCTGAGCATCAGGCGGCCGATCCCATCCTTCCCCAGGTCGGTGGATTTTGGCAAAAGCTCATCTCCTAAAGCTTGGTTATCGATATCGCCCAGCAGCGCCCCCCTTCCGGCAGCCCTTTTATTCAGCGGCTTGCCTACCGGGAGGGAGCGTGATTCCGTCGGGTGCGCCGGGATCAATGGCGACTCCCTCCTCCGCCGGCGGAGGAGCCTCATCCAGCGCCCGCAGAAAATCCCCCATCCGGCCCTTGAGACTCACGAAACCGTCGCGCCCCGCTCTCTTGTCAAAGGCGGGTGGAATCTCGTTTATTCCACCTCCGGCGGGATATAATGCATAGCGGCGGTTTCCCGTCCGGTCGTTTCCAAAGGGCGTCGGATCATAAAGCGGCGGCCCCTTCATCCGGCCGATAAGGTCCCGTATCTCTATCCCGCCCTTGTCATAACGGGCTTTCTCCCTTTTTCAGCGGCTCTTTCCCCACTTTGAAAAAAGGCCATCTCGCCGCGCCTCCTGCGAGCTTTCCGCGGCCCTTCCCCCGGACCCAATCCATTTGCCCGCGGGACGGGCCGGACCGCGCCGCCGGGATAAATCCGGTCTGCGCGGCAGCCGCGCATATAACGCAGCTTGGGGCATCCCCCTTTCCAGAGGATGCCCCAAGCGAGCCGCTTTTCACAAAGGGGCGCTGAGACCTTATTTCCGCGCCACGGCGGCCTTGGCCTTGGCGACGATGTTCGCGGCGTTGAGCCCGTAGAGCTCCAGCAGCTCCGCAGCGGGGCCGGATTTGCCGAAAACATCCTCCACCCCCACCCGTTCCACCGGGACGGGACAGGTTTCGCACACCACCTCGGCCACCGCGCCGCCCAAGCCGCCGATGACGTTGTGCTCCTCAGCGGTGACGATGGCGCCGGTTTCCCTGGCGGCGGCCGCGATGATCTCCCTGTCAATGGGCTTGATGGTGGCCATATTGATCACCCGGGCGGAGATCCCCTCGTTTTTGAGCTGCTCGGCGGCGATCAGGGCCTGGTTCACCAACAGGCCGGTGGCGATAATCGCCACGTCTCCGCCCTCGGTCATCTGAACGCCCTTGCCGATCTGGAAGCGGTAATTCTCCCCCATGATCACCGGCAGGGCCAGCCGGCCGAACCGGAGGTAAACCGGGCCGTCATGCTCCGCGGCGGCGAAAACCGCCTGCCGCGCCTCGATATCGTCCGCGGGGTTGAGGATGGTCATGCCGGGGATGGTGCGCATGAGGGCGATATCCTCACAGCATTGGTGGGTGGCGCCGTCCTCTCCCACCGAGATGCCCGCGTGGGTGGCCCCGATCTTCACCCCCAGATGGGGATAGCCGATGGAGTTGCGCACCTGTTCAAAGGCGCGGCCGGCGGCGAACATGGCGAAGGTGGAGGCAAACACCGGCCTGCCGGCGGCGGCCAGGCCGGCGGCCACGCCCATCATATTGCCCTCGGCGATCCCGCAGTCGAAAAAGCGGTCGGGATATGCCTTTTTAAACCCGCCGGTTTTGGTGGCGGCGGCCAGATCGGCATCCAGCACCACCAGATCCTGCCGTTTTGCGCCCAGCTCCACCAGGGCGGCTCCATAGGAGTCCCGGGTGGCCTTTTTGATCACGTCAGCCATCATTAACCCTCCTCTAATCCGTTCAGAACGGCCTGCAGCTCGGCGAAAGCCTGGTCCCGCTGCTCCTGATTGGGAGCGGAGCCGTGCCACGCCACCTGATTTTCCATATAGGACACGCCCTTGCCCTTGACCGTTTTCTGGATAATGGCGGTGGGCTTGCCCTTGCAGGCCCGGGCGGCGGTGAAGGCCGCGTCGATCTGATCCAGATCGTGGCCGTCGATTTGAATCACGTTGAAGCCGAAAGCCTCGAATTTTTCCGGGATGGGATAGGGGGAGTTGACCTCCTCGATGGTGCCGTCGATCTGCAGGTTGTTGTTGTCCACCACAATGCAGAGGTTATCCAGCTTTTTGGCGGCGGCGAACATCGCCGCCTCCCACACCTGGCCCTCTTCAATCTCGCCGTCTCCCAGCACCGCGTAAACCCGGTAGGAAGCGCCGTCCAGCTTGCCCGCCAGCGCCATGCCGGCGGCGGCGGAAATCCCCTGGCCCAGAGAACCGGTGGACATATCTACGCCGGGGGTGCCCTTCATATCCGGATGGCCCTGGAGCATGGCGCCGGTGTGGCGCAGCTTGGGGATCTCCTCCTCGGGGAAAAAGCCCCTGAGCGCCAGCGCGCCGTACAGGGCGGGGGCCGTGTGCCCCTTGGAGAGGACGAACCGGTCCCGGCCGGGCCACTTCGGGTTCTGCGGATCCACCTGCATCTCCTGGAAATACAGATACGCCAGGGTATCCGCCACAGACAGGGAGCCGCCCGGATGGCCGCTTTTGGCGTTGAAGGTCCCCTCAATCGCCGCCATGCGGATACGGGTGGCCGCTATGGCTATCTTTTTTTTCGCCGTTGCCTCCATCGATAATCCTTCCTTTCACGTTGCCCATTTTGATGTCCGGACCGCCGCCCGGGCCAGGCGGAAAGGAACGCGATCCAAATCCGCCGGATGGAATCGTATACCCGGTTATTATATCACATGAAAGCGGAAAAAAATAGGGTGCAGATGCAGATTCTTCTTCTTTTCTCGGACAGGGAATAGGACATTGTGCCAAAGAGGGCCGCCGCCCTATGGGTTTTCCACACTTTCCACCGCGTTATCAACAATTTGTAATCATCACCGGATAATATTCCGGTCGGTATAGCGCCACTTTGTTTTTCCTCTACAAATTCCCTCTGGAATTTCACAGCAAATGACAGTGGACAAACCGGGCTTTTCCATGTATAATAGTAGAATCGTTTGTTCCGACAAAATGCATAAAGCAAAACGTGAGGGCATTGTCTTTCACGGCTTTAGGGAGGAAATGGAATCTATGACCAAACTTAAACGCGTGCTGTGCGGGACCTTGTCCGCGCTTATGCTGGTATCGATGCCGCTGATCTCCGGCTGCTCCACCCCCGAAATCGCCATGACGGTGGATGGCCGGGAGTTCACCACCGGGGAATATCTGGCCTATCTGCTCCACACCTTTCAGCAGATGGATCGAAGCTACTACCTCTCTTATTACGCGGCCCAGGGCGTGGATATCTGGTCCCAAACCTTCACCTACGGAGAAGGGGACGATGCGCAGAAGCTGAAGCTGTCCGATTATATCAAGCAGGTGGCGCAGGATACCATCATCCGCCAGATCGTCCTTAAAAGGGAGATGGAGGCCAACAACCTCTCCCCCCGGGAGGAGGATCGGGAGGTAATGAAAGAAGATACCGCCGGCCTGACCAACGACGTCCTTCTCGCCTACGGCATCAATAAGGAACATTATATGGCGATGGCCGAGGCGGTTTACACCTATGAGCGGGGACTTTTCTTCGGCCTGTTCGACAAAGGCGGCCCCCAGGAGATGAGCGAGGAGGATATCCTCAAGTATTTCAACGATTACTATCTCAGCTACAAAATCATCGAGCTCAGCCTGACCGAGGACGGCAAGGATATGGACGACGAGGCCAAACAGGAACAGCTCGACAAGCTGGAAAAATACCTGAAGCTGTATGAGACCGAAAAGGACTTCGACAAGGTCCTCGCCCAGTATAAAGAGGATATAAATCCCACCACCACCGGAACCGGTACGGGTTCTACTACCACCACCACCACGGCTCCCTCCGCCACTACCACCACCAATCCCACTGGAACCGGAACCGGCACGGGCACCACCGGCACAGGAACGGGAACGGGCACCGGAGATGAGGACGAGGAAGAAGAGGAAAACACCGATCCCAACCGGCATGATATCGACGCCAACCTGTACGGCGACGAGGATTTCACCAACGCGGTCAAGTCGGTGAAAATCGGTGAGGCAAAAATCGTGGAATATAAAAAGGGCGGCACCACCAGCACGGCGGCGCTGATCCTGCGGCTGGATCCCGCGGTGCAGGAGGGCAAAACCAAGGATGAGATCCTGGAGGATTCCCGAGAGGATATTCTGTACGGCGCCAAATATGAGGAGTACAATAAGGATATCCTGGCAAAGGTGGAAGAGCTCCGCAAGGAAACCACGGTGGATAAAACCGCCATCCGTATGTGCGATCCCAAGAACTTCATGAAGTAAATAAAAGCCGGGGTCGCCCCCTCAGGGCGATCCCGGTTATTTTTGTGTAGAGACGGAAAGCTTTAGCGATCCGCCAAAAAGAGATGGAATGGGCGGCGGGCGAAAAAGGAAACAGAGAGGAAAAAGTTGGCCGGGACAACCAATGGGAAGGCGAAGAAACGGCGCATCGAGGCTATGCAGCGCCCCTCTCCTTAGGAAACGCGAAGAAATGGCCGTCATTGGGATCGAGGGAGGGGAAGGGAAGAGCGTCGCGCAGCAAATGCCGGTTTTTCCACATCTTTAGGGGCAGCCGGTATCAGAGCCTTTCAGGCGACTTCTGCAAAGCCGCCAGCTACGCCCGGGAATATCGACCATCCCGGCTCCCCCGGCCCGAGTCGGAGGAGGCCGCGCGGGGCACAAGGAGAACGAGGCATACGCCCTTTATTTCCTAATAAGCGGCAGCCACCGGCGGAAGAAGCGTTTCCTCACCAGCGGAGGCGGGAGATAGATCGTGGCGCGTCGTGGGAGCGCCGGTTATAGGCCTTTATAAAACCAATGCAACCCGGCGGCACTGCCGGCGCTCATGACCTCGCCCAGCGGTTCGCGCCGTGTCCTCTCCCTTTCGGAAGAACCGACAGCGCCCCACTCCGATGGACCCACGGCGGAACGAGGCCAACGCATCCCGGCAGCGGACAGCCTCCTTCTGTGCCTCCATCCCTTTGGATGACCGGCGGATGTCCCCGCCGCGGACAGAAAAAGCCGGATTAGGGAACCGCTTGTCTTGCGGACACATTCCAGCCGCCGATATGCCCCTTCATCGCCCTTCTTGTAAATCCCGCGGGCATTCTGCGGGCATTCCTCTATAAACCAGGCGCCGCCCCCCAATAGGGGAACGGCGCCTTATCCGATAATTTCAGCCGCGGCGAATACCGGCATCCAGCGGTTCCTTTTTTTCCTTGATTCTAGCATCGGCGGCCTTTATTCCGAATAAAACCCGCGCGGCGCCGCTCTTTTCCAAAGCAGCCGCCAGCAGCAGTCCGCAAACGGTGCAGGCGGCAAATTGGCCCAGCGCCACCTGCAGCGCGTTGATTCCATAAAGCGGCCAGGTGAAATCAAACAGCACGAAGGTCAGCTCCCAGCCCACCGCCGCGGCATTCAGCAGCACCGGCGGCAGGGTAGCCAGCACCGGCAGGCCCTTGAACCGAATCCTTCCCAGCGCACGGGTCAGGATAGCCGCCGCCAGGGTCGCCAGCGGTCCCAGCACCAGATCCCATACCCCGATGAGATTGGCCCCGGTCATCAGGCCATACAGGTTGGCCACCAGGCAGCCCACAGCCAGCCCAGGAATCGCCGCCGGGGTGAAGATGGGAAGAATGGTGAGCATTTCCGCCACCCGGAACTGAACCACGCCAAAGGAGGAAAAGGTCAGCGCCATGGTCAAGGCGGCGTACATGGCGGCGATCAGGCCGCCCTCCGCCAGCCGGCGGAGCGGTGTGTGATGATTCATGTGTTTTGCCTCCCGTAGTTTTGTTTAAGGTCAGGATGGTTTCGAACTGACCGCGGGGCTCCGCCCCGTTGAACGCTTCATCACTATAGCGCGTATACTCCAAATTGTCAAGCATCCACGGCCGCCCGGAGGCCGTGTCCCCCATTCCGCCGTCTTTCGGCCGGCCCGCGCCGCCGATATTCCCGCGGAACAGCCGGTTTGGCTTCGGCCGGGACGTGTGCAGCCTTTCGCGTAAACCGGGAGGCCGTTTCTTCCTCCCCCATCCATCCGGCTACGGCGGAAACAGCGCCGCCGGAGGAATCTCCATGAGGATAACCGCCCTCGCTGAGGCCGAAGCGGTTTTTCTCATTCACGCCCTTTGTATTATACGTATCATACAAATTGTAGTTATTATTATTTCAAATCCTATCCGTATATATGCCCCGTTCTTTCATATTCGTAAGCCCGGCCCCGCTTGCCGGTTCTGGTCACCAAGCCCAAGCGGACGAAAAACTGGACTGCCTTCCCCGCCTTGTTCGGGGTAAGGCGGGCCGCCCGGCCGAATTCCGCCACGGTGAAGGCGGCAGGCAATCCGTCAGGCAGCAGCTTGGCGTAATCCTCCCGGCAGGACAGCGCCAGGGAATCCCCCATAGCGGTGGGAAACCGTTCGGTACGGTGGGATCCCCGTTTCCCATCCCGGCTCCAGCCGTCCCGCAGCCGGTATTCGTCCAGATCCACCAGTAGCAGCACCACCGTCAGGTTGGGATCGCCGATCAGCGGCAGCAGCCCATACAACTGGTCCAGCGCATCCGTAAACCGCCCGGTTTTTGGCGTCAGCCGAGGCGGCGTAGCCTCCCCCGATTCCGGATCCACCCAGATCAGCCGCTTCCGCCGGGGAAGGGGATGCACCACCGTCACCGGCCAGGCGGGTAACAGCGCCGTCAGCTTGTCCCGCAAAGCGTAAAGATTCCCGGTCTGGATCTCCACCACCCGGTGCCCATCGCAGATATCCGCGACGCAGCCCTGCTCCAGCTTCACCTCATGAAACCGCTCGTCCGGCTCGAGCCAATATTTCAGCGCCGCGTGGAGGCTGCGCTCCCGAAGGGTGCCGATGCCCGCCCGCTGCTCCTGCAGATAGGCCGCCGCCTCCCGGCGGGCCTTCTCAAACGCCTGCATCGTCCGCCCCCTGCGCCGCCGACGGCAGCTCGATGTAAAACAGAAGGATATCCTTGTATCCGGTATCCGCCGCGAACCCGCCGGGAATCCGGCCCAGCCGGTGGAAGCCCAGCTTTTCGTATAGGTGGACGGCAGGGGCGTTATCCGCCACCACGGCGTTGAACTGCAGTACCCGGAAACCGCGGCCGGCTCCCTGCCGCATACAGTCCCGTACCAGCGCCTCCCCTATCCCCAGGCCCCGCAAACCGGTTTTCACCGCATAGCTGGCGTTGGCGATATGGCCGCAGCGGCCGATATTGTTGGGGTGGAGGATGTACAGCCCCACCACCTCTCCGCCACGCAGGGCCACCCCGGTATAGGTTTGTCCGGCGAAGAACGCAGCTGCCTCCGGCGGAGACAGACTCTCCCGCTGAGGAAAGGCGTTGCCCCCCTCCACCACCGCGTTCCAGATCGCGGTCATTTCCGGCAGATCCGCCGGATCATAGGCCCGTATGTGCAGCGTACCGCCGCCAGCCACCGCCGCGCCGGCTTCTCCGTCCCGCTCCTCCCGCCTGATGGAGAACACCAGATGGGGCATGTCCACGCCGCGGTAATGCTTGACAAAATCCCCCCGCAGCGTCATCCCGTTGCGCCGAGCCACCGCCTGGGAGGCAAAATTGGAATCCCGGATGATGGAGAACACCTCCTGCGCACCCAGCCGGTCAAAGGCGTAATCCCGGCACGCCCTGGCCGCCTCCGTGGCGTATCCCCGGTGCCAGAAGGCCCTCTCAAAGAGATACCCTACCTCCAGCACCCGCCGTTCTCCCCAGGACTGATAGGTCAGTCCGCACTGCCCGATCATCTCCCC
>CAKTTT010000010.1 GCA_934615635.1 uncultured Eubacteriales bacterium
GTCCCCTCATTTAGATAATACTCCGTCGTCGCTCCGCCTGCAACCTTTTTTGTGCGATTTCCGTTGATATCGTAGCTATAGCTGCTGGTGGCGCCGCTCTTCGTCAGCGTCGAAAGCTGCCGGCCGTTCTGCCAGGTAAGCGTCATACCATTCCGGTAGGTCAGAGGGTTGCCGACGGCGTCATAAGTATAGGTTTTCGGCGTCCCGTCGGCGTTCTTTTCGCCGTTGTAGTTTGTCAGCAGGTCCTTCCAACCCGTGTTCCCGTAGGCGTAGCTCACCGTCTTGGTCACCGTTCCCAGCGTATCCGTCGTGTAGGCATACTCCTTCTTCGACAGGATATTCCCACGGTTGTCGTAAGCGTAGGCGATGCTCTTGTTCTCCCACACGCTGTCCACCCGCGTTAGCTGTCCCAGGCTGTCGTAGGTATACCTCACCTTTTCCCTGCCGTTTTCCTTGATCTTCGTGATGTTGCCGTTCGCATCGTATTCGATAGTCAGCAACTCTTTGTCACAATAAATAGATTAAAGGGAGTGGAAAGCCAGTTTCCACTCCCTTTATAATCATGTGAAATATTTATGTATAAGTTGTATTGACATAATAATACCGCCTATAATAAAAACAATTTCCATAGATCGTAAAAACAAATATATTTTTCGGTTAGTTAATAATACTTTGGAAATTGCATGGAGCAAAGCAATAAATGATATTAACGCTAATATCACCAATCCATCTACTATAATTTCCGAAAAAGCGATTGTTATTAGGGATTTATTTATTAATAGAGCAAACCCCAAGCTTATGCTCCCTAGAACATAACATACGACAATTTGTATAATTTGTTTACGGTACATTAGCAGGACCCCTCTAACCAAATAATTGTTCTAAAAAATAATTTAAGTCAAATTTAATAGATGCATTTCCTCCTCCTAATAGATACGCTCCTGCACCGAATCCAGGTTCAATTGATGGTGCCGCCTCATACCAAATAGTATTGGGGCAATCGGGATTGATTCCTGCATAATGACATTCGCAGTTTGCAGGATGAAAAGCCGCTCCCATACCGTAATCTATTGGACCATAAGAAAACTCGAGACCCGTGGTCATTTACAAGAGAAAGGAGACAAACGATCCCATTTGTCTCCTTTCTCTTGTTATTTATAAGGCGGAAATCATTTTAACCAAAAACTGTATAAGTTTCACCCCCACCCCCAACGAAAATACCCATGCAAAACCACATAATATAAAGTATAATCTGCGATATTTTTTTAATAAACTAGCTATCTTAGCTATCAATAAAGCTAGTGGAATAAAAGCAACAATGGATATCCCTTCCGAAATAATCTCATTATAGGAGTAAAACAAGGTGTACTTATCCGTCAAAAAACCTATCACAAACATTATACCAGAAAGACAATATAAAAGAACTAATTGTAATATATCTTTACGCTTCATATACTCACCCAAATACTTGTTCAAAAAAGTAGTTGAAGTCAAAATTTATTGAGGCATTACATCCTATTAACATATATACATCAAACCCAAAGCCTGATTCACATGAAAAACCGGGTTCATACCAAATAGTATTGGGACAATCGGGATTGACTCCTGCATAATGACATTCGCAGTTTGCGGGATGAAAAGCCGCTCCCATATCGTAACCTGCTGGTCCAATACCACCTTGCAGACCAGGGCCTTCTTCATAATAACCGATCATCATTTCTCCTTTTTCGACTTTGAGATGTACTACGTCGTATTGAGCACCAATGCCTGCATTTACAGCTCCAACATCAGCGTTAGCTTTCACACCAGTCCCGAAACCTGCGTCAATTTTAACGGACTTAGCGGCAGCTTCAAAAATGTTTGGTTTTTTCTCTTTTTCTGGAGGAGGTACTTTTCCGGCTGAAGTACTCACCCCCGAACCCACACTCTTACACGCTCCCTGGCTACCAGAAGGAGAGGAAGCTGAGGAGGATGTAGCCTCGTTGCTCTTTTTCCCACCGAACAACCCGGTTAACCAACTCCAAAATCCATACCCGGAAGGGTCAGAAAAATTCACCGGGTTATTACTGCAATAAGCGAACAGGTTATAAGAGAGAATATCCCCGTTGGCCCCTAACAGACCATCCGCATTGATAAACCTACCCGTTTCGGGGTCATAGTACCGGCTACCGAGATAATACAACCCGGATTCAGTATCATAATAATATCCGCGATAGCGGATGGGGTTGGCAGCGGCCAAAGCAGGGGAATCGCCGCCTGTGCTCAGCAGCTTGCCCCAGGCGTCGTAGGTGTAGGACACCGCCAGACGGTTGCGCGGGTCGGTGATCCCGATTACATCCCCCTGCCCGTTGAACACATAGTAATACTTGGTGCCCTTCCATTCCAGCCCGTACCGGCTTCCGTTCTCGTCGAACAGATACCGGATCAGCTCGCTGCCCTTTTTCTCCGCGACGATGGTCCCCTCATTCAAATAATACTCCGTTGTGGTTCCATTCGCAACCTTTTTTGTGCGATTTCCGTTGATATCGTAGCTGTAGCTGCTGGTGGCGCCGCTCTTTGTCAGCGTCGCCAATTGCCGGCCGTTCTGCCACGTCAGCGTCATACCCCGGTAACTCAACGGGTTCCCGATGGTATCGTAGGTGATCGACTGCCCGTTGTAGCTGGTCAGCAGGTCCTTCCAACCCGTGTTCCCGTAGGCGTAGCTCACCTAATCAAAAGATACCGGTTTTTATTACCGGTATCTTTTGATTAATTATAAAAGCATTATTCGATCTATATAATGCTTATCAATTTGTATTGTCGGGTTATAAGCCATAACCTCATCATATATGATCTTCCATAACTCCCCGTAATTAACTAGTCTGACACCAATATATAGCTTTATATCCGCTTGATTTTGTATAATTGCCCTTTCATTAGTATAAAATCCAAATTTTTTATATCCACCCTGGTAATCAATATATTGTATTTGTTTCCACTTTACACATTGCCAGCCACGCAAAGTGTATATCCACAAACCTTCTTTATCGGTTTTAACCTTTGCGATTACTTGGTTAATTAACCAATATATTGATGCTACAAAGCCGAAAATCAGCACTATTTTTGATGGAAGAGAATAGGCGGCAACCTTAATATATTTGACATGAATGTACAAGGCAAAAAAACAAATTGTAAGCATAATCAGAAATATCGGAATAATTTTCCCAAGCCTCGGTTTAAATATCTTTTCCACTATATCACCTCAATCATTGTATACCACGCCAATCATAATAAGCATTCATTCCCATGTCAATTAACATAGGTGCGCCAACTACTATAGCCGCTCCAGCTGCAATCCACCCTACAGGATTATATGCATTTACTGCAGCGGTAAAACATAGACCTCCTAAACATCCGCTTGCAACGCCAACTGCTGCCCCGGTAACTTGTACACCCGTCTTTTCCCAACGTTGGGCTGTCGTATTAGAATTTTTCTCATTCCAAGTCATTCCTATATCATAGCCTAGCGAGAAAAGAGTCAAACCAGTACTTATAACGCCAATAGTTTTAGAAACTTTAGGATATTTAGGGGTTTGTATACCTTTTGGAGCTAGATGTAATATATTGTCTGTATCAACAAATGCCTTTGCCTTTTTTGATTTCCCATCAATAATCTTTTGCATTAGATCTAGCCCGGCTTCAATCGATACAGTTTTCTTTACATATTCTATAATTTGATCTGGATCGGTCATATCCACATTTGGATCGTTTATTATGATGTATTCAGAATCGTCCATAGATGGGAAAGGCAAGTTTTTACATTTTCCAGGACCAGGGCAAGGACCAATAAAACCAATCGGGCATAACCCGCTTGGATCACTTAACATTACTGGATTATTATTACAAGCCGCGAACATATTGTATCCTATTATACCTCCAGATCCAATAATTCCATCCGCATTGAGGAACCGTCCTGTTTCAGGATCATAATACCGGCTGTTGAGATAATACAACCCGGATTCAGCATCATAATAATACCCCCGATAGCGGATGGGGTTGGCGGCGGCCAGGGCGGGGCTGTCTCCTCCGGTGCTCAACAGCTTACCCCAGGCGTCGTAGGTGTAGGACACCGCCAGACGGTTGCGGGGATCCGTGATCCCGATTACATCCCCCTGCCCGTTGAACACATAGTAATACTTGGTGCCCTTCCATTCCAGCCCGAACCGGTTCCCATTCTCGTCGAACAGATACCGGATCAGCTCGCTGCCCTTTTTCTCCGCGACGATGGTCCCCTCATTTAGATAATACTCCGTCGTCGCTCCGCCTGCAACCTTTTTTGTGCGATTTCCGTTGATATCGTAGCTATAGCTGCTGGTGGCGCCGCTCTTCGTCAGCGTCGAAAGCTGCCGGCCGTTCTGCCAGGTAAGCGTCATACCGCGGTAGCTTAACGGATTCCCGCCGTTTGAAAAACGCTTGGTATTGTAGATGGAGAAAAAAAGGTGTAATTCATGGAATGAATTACACCTTTTCTGCCTACTGCGAAGTCATTCTTTTTTCTCCGGCAGCCACTCGATTCTTTTGCACTTTATGTTTATCTCGCTGTCAGAGATCAATAAAAAATTATGGACCCAGATCTTTTTCTCTAAATAGATTTCTCCGTAAAGATAATCCCCAAAATCCACATATTCATTGAGACTTCTCATACATAGCTGGATATCTTGTACATTATAATGCATAAGGCTTCCCTTTTCGCCCATATGTTCCATTTTCAATTCCAAATCAAATACAATTCTCCTATCTTTTTCTCGCCTCCTCCTTATATGGATATCATCGATAAAATAGTCGTGAAAGAAACCGTTTTCCAGATGCGATACCAAATCATCCGGTAGTTTTTTGCGGCATTTTTGAAATTCCCTCCAGGAGAGCTCACAAGCTTCCTCCCATTTTTGGGGTCCCTGATCGGTTTCATCTTGTAACAGCTCAAGCGTCATAAACCGCATAACCATCTCTCCTTACCATATACAAACTAGGCCAGGGCCATATACCGGAGCCGGCAGGGGCCCGAAAACCGGATTGGTCGCCGGGAAAGGGATGGTCCCATATTCCGGCACCGGCACGAAACCCCCATAATTATCCGGCTTTCGTTGACATTCTTGCCGATGGTTAGCAAGGATATGCCGCCCATACGAAGCCGTGCAGCGCCCCTCCCGCCCCTTTTCCGCAATACAAAGAAACGAGGCCCTTTTGTCCTCCCTGTCTTTCATCGGCTTTGATCCCGGAAACAGCCCGACACGCGCCAAGGTGGCGGAAAAATGGCAATTATTCACACTTTCCATAGCTTACGGCCGATATCGCCAAGAGAAGAAAGAGTAAAAACCCGGTATGTCTTCTCTCCCCGCTGCAGCAAAGGCGGCTTTCAGTGAGAGGAGGCAGCCGCCGTTCTTGACGATTCTCATTCCCGCTCCTCTTTCAGGACGTCAAAAGCCTCGTCTACCACCCGCTGCGCCGCCGCCTCTCCCAGTTCCGCCCCCGGCCCCGTCAGTCCGCCGCAGAGCAGGAACTCCACATTGCCGTTATTGCCTCTGATGGGGGAAAAGGTGAGGCCGTCCACAAAAATCCCCTTTTCCCGCAGCTCGTCTACCAGCGAGGCGATGCCCTTGGAGATTTGTCGGATATCCGCGATATTGCCGTTCTTCTTGACGAATTCCTTTTTCAGCTCAAACTGGGGCTTGAAAAGCAGCACGAACCGGCCGTCCGGCTTCAACCGCCGGCAGACCTGAGGCAGAATCTTTCCCGAGGAGATGAAGGAAACGTCCATGGTCAGCAGATCACACAGCTCCGGCACCTTTTCCTCATCCAGATAGCGGGCGTTCACCCGTTCCAGAGGCACCACCCGCGAATCGCTGCGCAGCTTCCAGTTCAGAATACCGTAGGCCACATCCACAGCGTAAACCTTAGCCGCCCCATGCTGAAGCAGACAATCGGTAAAACCGCCCTCCGACGCCCCCACATCCAGGCATATCTTATCCTGGGCATCAATCTGAAAGAAGGACAGCGCCTTTTCCAGCTTATAGCCGGACCGGGTGGCGTACTTTTTCCTTTCATATTTCACCCGCACCCGGTCCCCGTCCCGCAGGGCATAATGCTTCTGCTGGCACACCTGATCGTTGACCAGCACCTTGCCCGCCATGATGATTCCGCCGGCCTCCACCGGCGAAAACCCCTCTTCCCTGCAGAGATACTCTTCCAGATTCATACGCTTCATCCCGTTTTCTCATATAATAGAACCATTCTATCATATCGGACGCGGAAATACAATGCGCCGTCATACGCTTGGTAATCCTCCGGCATTGCATTTGCCCTTCGCTTTATGCTATAATTGTCCATCATGCGGCAGATACTAATATCCTGCCTGATTTGATTGACGAAGGAGGTCGGCCAGCCTTGAAAATCCAGGAATCAGCCGAAAATTATCTGGAAACCATCCTCATCCTGCAGCATAAAAAGGGATCCGTGCGGTCCATCGATATCGCCACCGAGCTGGACTTTGCCAAGCCCAGCGTCAGCGTCGCCATGAAGAATCTGCGGGAAAATGGGTATATTCTCATGGATGCCTCCGGCTTTATCACCCTGACGGAGAAGGGAAAGGCTATCGCCGATACCATATATGAACGGCACACCATGATTTCCGACTGGCTGATCGCTCTGGGGGTGGATCAAAAAACCGCCGTGGAGGACGCCTGCCGGATCGAGCACGTCATCAGCGCGGAGAGCTTTGAGGCGATCAAGGAACACGTTCTGAAAGCGGCGAAGGAAACCGCCGCCACCTGACCGGTCGGACAATCTTGTTGCAGCAGCCCTTTCCAGTAAGACAAAAGCACACGCCGGAAAGCTGAAAAACGCTTCCGGCGTGTGCTTTTGTCCGCTTCAGCGGCAAAACGGGCCGCTGTGTCCCTTGCTCTTCTATGGCGAAAGCGCGCTGCGGTTTCTCATGCCGTATTACCAGCGCGCCGGCTAATGGCTGGCCTCGATAGGCGCCGCCTTCCTCAAAAGAGGAACACGGGCATATCCTCATCCTCGTCGTTCTCTTCTTCCCGTTCCATTTCCAGCAGCCTCTCCGCCGTTTCCAAGGCGGTGGGTACCGGCTCCATCTTCCGGGCGGCGGCCGGACGGGGCCTCCGGCTCCGGCGGACGGGGATATCGTCCACCGGCAAAGCCGCCGCCAGCCTCTCCAGTGCCTGCTCCGCCGCCGACCGATCCGCGCCAAAGAAATCATGATCCTCCGCCGTCTCCATCCGCCGGCGCAGACGGCGCAGCTCCAGAAGGTACCGGTCGATATCCGGCGCGCCTTTGCCCCGGCTCCGTTCCTCTTCCATTTGATTCAGCAACCGGATCGCATCCGCTTGGATGCCCGCATATTCCTCCTGTCTGGCGGCGGCGAAGGAAGCCAGTACCTCCCGCTCGTCCTCTTCCTGCTGGAATTCCAGGATCAGAAGAGAGGCGCGGCCGTTCCAGGAAACAATATTCTGCCGCAGCTCCTCCAACGAGCTGTGCAGACCCGCCTGCGCCGGTACCATGGCTACCCCGTCCTGGAGATAAACCGCCCCCAACTCCCGCAGCTTCTTCCAGGTTGCCACCCGATAGCGGGAGGGATTCGCCGGCAGGTTATAGCTGATCGCTTCGAATTGCATCGATTGTCATCCCCTTCCAAATAACAATTGTTAATAGATCTATTGTAATCGGTGAAATCCTCTTTGTCAACGGCCGAAACCGATTTTTCCGCTCCTTGCCCATTTTCTTTTGTCGCAAAATGGTGTATACTGGAGCCAATACGCGCCGGAGGGATGAATCCGGCCATCCGTCAGAAAAGGAGGCGGCCGCCATGCTCCAGTTGATTCTGGGACGCTCCGGGTCGGGAAAAACCCACCGCATATACGACGAGCTGACCACCTCCGTGGTCAAGGGCGGAGCGGCGGCGCACATTCTGCTGGTGCCGGAGCAGTATTCCTTTGAAAGCGAGCGCGCCCTGCTGGAGCGGTTAGGTCCGCAGAAAGCCGGAAGCGTCCGGGTCCTCAGCTTCACTCGCCTGGCGGAAACCGTTTTCCGGGAGCTGGGCGGACTGGCGGGAAAGCGGATGGACGACTGCGTCCGTTCCCTGCTGCTGAGCCGGGCGCTGGAGCAGGTGGCGGATCATCTGACCCTTTATCGCCGCCAGATTCAGGATCCCGCCGCCATCCGTGCCATGATGACCGTGCTGACCGAATGCAAGCAATGCGCCATCTCCCCCCTCATGCTGGAGGAAGCCGCCCGGTCGCTGCCCGCCTCCACCCTGCGGGGAAAAACCCAGGAGCTATCCCTGATCCTGAGCGCCTACGAGGCGCTGGCCGCCGGCGCTTACATCGATCCGCTGGATGATCTGACCCTGCTGGCCCAGCGGCTGCCGGAATCCGCCCTGCTGCGGGAGGCGGCGGTATATGTGGACGCTTTCAAGGGCTTCACCGCGCAGGAACTGCAGGTGCTGGCCGTGGCCATGCGCCAGACCTCCCGGCTGACGATCGCTCTGTGCGCCGATACCCTGCAGGACACTTCCGGCGGCTACGGCCGCTTTTCCCCCGCCCTGCGCACCGCCTCCCGCCTTATGCGCCTGGCCCAGGACGGCGGCGTGCCGGTGGCAAAGCCGCTCTATCTCACGGAAAACTGGCGGGCGGAAAACGACGCGCTGCGTTGGCTGGAGGCGGGCGCCTTCACGCCCTGTCCCGACGTTTGGGAGGGGGATGCCGAAGCCGTGACCGTCACCCCCTGCGCGGATATCTATGGGGAATGCGCCTGGGCCGCCCGGACCATCCGCCGCCTGCTGCGGGAGGGAGAACGCTGCCGGGATATCGCCCTGGTGGCGCGGAATTTCGCCGATTATCAGGGCGTACTGGATGTGGCGCTGGAGCAGGAGGGCGTCGCCTATTATATGGACGCCCGCAAGGATGTGCTGACCGATCCCCTGATCACCCTGGTCCTGTCCGCGCTGGATGCGGTCACCGGCGGATGGGAGACGGAGGAGATACTGCGCCTGCTGAAAACCGGCCTGCTCCCCTTCTCCTCCCAAACCGTGGCGGTTCTGGAAAACTACGTCTTTCAGTGGAGGATCACCGGCAGCCGTTGGAAGCAGGACTGGGTGTGGAACCCGGAGGGACTCTCGGTGAAGGAAACCGAGGAAAACCGGCTCCTGCTGGAGCGCATTAACCGCCAGCGCCGTCGGCTGACCGAGCCGCTGGAGCGCCTGCAGAACCGGATGAAAGGCGGCCGCCTCACCGGCCGGGATTTCGCCCAGGGTGTCTACCGTTACCTGACCGACTGCCGTGCGGACGCCATGCTGCGTTACCGCGTCCGGCGGCTGGAGGAGGCGGGAGAGCCCTCTCTGGCCAGAAATCTCGCCCGGATCTGGGATGTACTGATGGAATTGCTGGATAAATTCGCTTCCGCTTTGGGAGAGGCTGCGCTTCCCGCGCCCAAGCTCACCGAGCTGTTCCGGCTCGCCTGCGGTATCCTGGATCTGGGGGAACCCCCTCAGGCCCTGGATGCCGTCCAGGTGGGTTCCGCGGATCGGATGCGGTTTTCCCACCCCAAAACCGTTTTCATCCTGGGAGCCAATGAAGGGGTATTCCCCGCCAATCCCTCCGCGCAGGGAATCCTGACGGAAAAGGAGCGGGAACAGCTCATCTCCTGCGGCCTCCCCATCACGGATACCGGGGATTTTCAGGCGGTGGAGGAACGCTTTTACGCCTATATGGCTCTGTCCGCTCCCTCTCAAAGGCTGTTTATCAGCTATATCCGGGGCAATGCCGCCGGAGAAACCCTTTCCCCCTCTTCCCTGGTAGGAACGGTGGAGCAGATTCTGCCTTGCTGCCGCAAAGGGAAGGAGCTGGAGGAGGAGGGCGGAGACATCGAATCGGAGTCGGACGCCTTTTCCCGGCTGGCGGCGCTGTGGCGCACTCCCTCCCCCCTGTCCTCCACCCTCCGGCGGCTGTTTCATGAGCGGCCCGATTACCAGGCCAGGCTGGCCGCCATGGAGCGGGCGGCGGCCGAGAAGCCGGTCCGCTTCGAGGATGCGGACCGGGCGGCCGCCTTCTTCGGCAGAGAGCTGCGCCTCTCCCCCTCGCGGGTGGAAACCTATCATCTCTGCCGGTTCGCCTATTTCTGCCGTTACGGCCTGAGAGCCAAAGCGCGCAGGCCCGCGGATCTCGATGCGGCGCAGTTCGGCACCCTGGCCCACTATGTGATGGAAAAGCTGCTGCCCGTTTACGCGCAGCTCGGTTTTGAATCCATCCGGAAAAAGCAGGCCATGGAAGACACGGAGGACGCGGTCCGGGAATATGTGGACACCTATATGGGCGGGGAGGAAAACAAAAGCAGCCGGTTCGCCTACCTGCTCACCCGGCTGACGGCCACCTGCGGCAGCCTGCTGTGGCAGGTGGTGCTGGAAATGCGCCAGAGCCGCTTTGTCCCTGTGGATTACGAGCTTCCCATCGGCCTGCCGGACGAGGAGCATCCCGAGGCGGTGGAGCCGCTGCGCCTGACCCTGCCCGACGGAACCCAGGTGTATGTCCAGGGCAAGGTGGACCGGGTGGATATCCTGAAAAAAGGCGACGACGCTTACGTCCGGGTGGTGGATTATAAGACCGGCAGCAAGGAATTCCGGCTGGCGGAGGTCATGGACGGCATCAACGTCCAGATGCTGATCTACCTCATGTCCATCTGGGCCAACGGGGGCCAACGGTACGGCCGGGTGACACCCGCAGGGGTGCTGTATCTCCCCGCCAAGCTCCCGGTGGTGAAGGTGGACCGGGGGGCGGACGAGGAAACGGCGGAGCGGGCCCGGGTAAAGGTGATGCGGATGAACGGCCTGCTGCTGGATAACCCGGAAATCATTCGGGATATGGAGCTGGACGCCGCCGGTCTGTTTATCCCCGCCCGGCTCACCTCCACGGAAAACGGAGAGGCGGTGGCCGCCGGCTCCAGCGTCGCCTCCCTGCGCCAGTTCGCCCTCATCAAGCGGCGGATCGAGAAGCTGCTGACCGATATGGCCCAGACGCTGCGGCGCGGGGATATCGCCGCCACGCCGGCCCTGAACAGCCGGATCGACGCCTGCGCCTGGTGCGACTACCGGGCGGTCTGCGGACACGAGGCGGAGGATCCGGTCCGCCGGATCCGGGAGGACGACACCGCCGCCGTGCTCAAAGAACTTACGCAGGAGGAGAGCGATGCCGCGCGGTCCGACGGGTAATCGCGGCCGGGCGATTCTCCCCTTCTCGCGACTATGGCTATATAGACAGCGGATGGAAGAGGGACGCGCCTCCTCCCGCAAAAGGCGAAAATTCCGACGTGCCCTGCCCGACCCGCCGCACCATGAGGATGCGAATCTGTCCCTGCCGATATTTTACCGAGAAAGGCGGCCTTTTCATGCTGGATTCCCTGATTATCGCCCTGTCCATGTATTCGGCGGTTCCCATGCCCCAGATCGAATGGCGGGAAAACAATATGCGCTGGTCCCTGGGGTGTCTGCCGGTGGTGGGACTGCTGTGCGGCGGGCTGGTGTTCGGATGGACCAGGCTCACCGCCGCGTTTCCTGTCTCCCCCCTCTTTTTTGCCGCGGTGGCGGTGCTTCTGCCTATTCTGCTGGCGGGCGGCCTGCATATGGATGGCTTTCTGGATGCCACCGACGCCCTCTTTTCCCGCCGCGACCGGGAGAAGAAGCTGGCGATTATGAAGGACCCCAATTGCGGCCCCTTCGCCGTCCTCTGCTGCGCCGGCCTGCTGCTGCTGGAGGCGGGTGCCTGGTGCCAGTTGATGACGGCGCCCGGCCTGCTGCCCGCCGCCTGCTCCGTTTATCTGCTGTCCCGTTCCCTGACGGTGGTGGCGGGCAGCAGGTTTCCCTACACGCCCTCCAGTACGCTGGGCATCCTGTTCGCCAGCCGGGCCGCCAAGGGGGTAGCCGCTCTCGGGACAGTAGAAACGGCGCTTTCCCTGCTGCTGCTTCTGGGGCTGGGGGGACTCTTCGCCGGATGGCGGGGGCTGCTGGCCGCCGCTGTAGCGGCGATAGGCGCCGGCCTGCTCTTCTGGTGGTACCGCTCCATGACCCAGCGGCAGTTCGGCGGCATCACCGGCGACCTGCTAGGTTTTTTTGTGGAACTCTCCCAGTTGGTTATGCTTTTTCTGCTCGCCTTGGTCTCCATGTTCGTTTGAAAGGAACGGGATAATGGAATGGAACTCATTTTGATCCGGCACGGCATCACCCAGGGCAATCTGGAGAGACGGTACCTGGGCCAGCGCAACGACCAATCCCTGGCGCGGGAGGGCATCCGCCAGCTCGAGGATTATGCCGCCCGAAAGCGGTATCCTCGGGCGGACGCTCTATATTCCAGCCCCATGAAGCGTTGCGTGGAAACAGCCCGCCTGCTGTATCCCATGATGGTGCCGGTGGTGCTGCCCTCCCTGACCGAGCTGGATTTCGGCAGCTTCGACGGTAAAAATTACGAGCAGCTCAAGGACGATCCCGCCTACCGCCGATGGATCGCCACCGGCGGCATGACCGCTCCCACCGGCGGCGAGAGCGGCGCGGAATTTACCGCCCGACTGGAGGGAGCCCTCCGGCAGATCGCTGCCGACGCCGGCCGGCTGGGAATCCGCCGTCCGGCGGTGGTCACCCACGGGGGCTGCATAATGACGATTCTCAGCCGGCTGGCCGACAAAGATCTGCCAGCCGGCGGGGATTTCTACCAATATCAGACTCCCAACGGCGGTGGATACAAGGTAGAAATGGATACGCGCACCCTCCGTCTCACCCACATCCACCCCCTTCTCTAAACCGGGCGGAACCGGCCATTTCCCCGATTTATGAAGAATTTCTTACTGTAAAGGTTTTTTCTTGTCATTTTTCTCCTTCTATGCTATACTGGAGACAATCTGCGAAGGATTTTTTGGAAGAGGTGAGGATATGGCGTTCGGGTTTCCCCTCTACATCGATTTGAATGGAAATAACTGCGTGGTTCTGGGCGGCGGTGATTACGCCGCGGATAAGGTGGACACGCTTCTCCAATTCGGGGCCAAGGTCACGGTCATCAGTCCCGCTTTGTGCGGCCGGCTGCAGGAGCTGGACAAAACCCGCGCCATCCGGTATATCCCCCGGCGTTATTACCGGGGCGACTGCACCAATGCCTATATCTGCGTGGCTGCGACGGGAACCGAATCGGTCAATATCGCCATTTCCGACGAATGCAAGGCCAAGGGGATCCCGGTAAACGTCTCCAAGCCCGCCGCCTTTGGAAATTACGCATTCCCCCAGGTTGTGCTGCGGGGGAATATCTCGTTGGCCGTTTCAGGCAGCGCGCCGCAGGCGCTGCAATCCCGCCTGCGGGATTTGCTGGAGAGCCGGCTGCCCGAGTTGCTGCAGGCGCTGGAGGATGCTCCGGAAGCCGGTTCCGTCGAATCCGCCCATTCAAATGAGGAAGCCCTATAAGGGCCTATCAGTGGTTTCCATAGCAAAAAAGCACGCCTCGCTGCATTGGCGAGGCGTGCTTTTTCGCAGTAAACCGACGATTTAGAAGTTCTCCTGGTTCTGGTTTCTCTTGTTCTGATTCTGCTGATTCTTCTTGTTCTGGTTCTGCTGATTCTGCTGGTTTTTGTTCTGATTCTGGTTGTTCTGGTTCTGCTGATTCTGGTTCTGGTTCTGCTGATTCTGGTTCTGGTTCTGCTGATTCTGGTTCTGATTCTGCTGCCGGTTCTGGTTCTGGTTTTCCTGATAGGCCATAACGTAACCCTCCATAAGCATACGGCAAGGGGACACAAAATCCGTATCCGCTTACCGAGATGATATTTGGCGAAAATCACGACGCGTTTTCCCGCCGTCCTTATTTTACCGCGGCCGGCCCGCTTTATACCGCCGGGGAAATGGAGAACTTTTCCAGACGGATTTTTTTCGGACGGCCCTCTCCAAAACGCATTGACAGGCGTAGGAATATTTTTTATACTGCTTATATATCCCCCGCGAGAGGAGCGGTCGTCATGGAACAAGATATCTGCGGTTGTTATCGGCCGGCGCCGTCCGCCGCGCCTCCATCCCCTCTTCGGGAAGCCGCCTGCGACGAGGAAGCCCTGCTCGATCTGCCCGCCTGCGAGTGGATGATCCGCGACCGCAACGGCACTTCCCTCATCAGCATGGGGAACCACCTTCTCTCCGGCCCCTCCGTGGCAGAGATGCACACCCATCACGCCCTGGAAATCTCCTGCGTTCCCTCCGGCAGCGGCACCTATCATGTGGACGATCGCTTCTATCCCATTGAGCCGGGAGACGTCTTCATCCTCAACAACACGGAGAGTCACGGCCTGATTCTGGGGGAAGGCCAGCGCATCAACAACCAGGTGATCCATTTTGACCCCTCGTTTATCTGGAACTCCCTGGCCAACGCTATGGACTACAATTTCCTGCTGATCTTTTTTGAACGCGGGGAGAACTTCTCCAACCGGTTGGATCGGAATAACCCCGCCACCCGGCGGATCTTCCGGCTGATGCAGGAGATCCTGCGGGAATTCATCACCCAGCAGCCCTGCTATGAGCTGATCGTCAAGATCAAGCTTCAGACCATTTTCACCGAGATCATCCGGAACTACGATTATATCGACACTTCCAAGGTGGTCAAGCCCCTGCACGAAAACGACATCGAACAGCTCAACGCCGTGCTGCAGTATATTGACGACCATCTGGACAGCGAAATCCGGCTGGCGCAGCTCGCGGCCATCGCTCACGTCAGCCCCGCCTATTTTTCCACCCTGTTCAAACGCTTCAACGGCCTTTCCCCGGTGGAATATATCGTTCACAAGCGGGTGCAGCGCGCCATCGAGCTGATCCGCAGCTCCAACGCCAGCCTCACCACCATCGCCATGTCCTGCGGCTTCAACAACAGCACCAATTTTTATAAAGCCTTCCGCAAGGTCACCGGCCGCACTCCCGTATCCTACCGGCAAACGGAGGAAGACGCACATGGAAAAAATGCAAAAGGCAGCGAAAAATAGTTAAAAAAATCGGTGGAAAAAGTTACTGACATTTCCCGGACACAGGGTATAATGAGGATAAGAATAACAGGCGCGGAAAGGATGGATAAGAGTATGAAACTGGGCGTTTTGACAGTCCCGCTGCAAGGGATGCCGGCGGAAGAGGCGTTCGCCTATCTGCATTCCCTGGGCGTTCAGGCGGTGGAGCTCGGCACCGGCGGCTACACCAATGACAACCATCTCAAGCCGTCCGTATATTTGGCGGACGACGGCAAAATCGAGGAAATGAAGGCGCTGCTGAAAAAGTATGATCTGGAGATTTCCGCTCTCTCCTGTCACGGCAATCCGGTCCATCCCAACAAGGAGACGGCGGCCGCCTACCATCAAGTGTACGTGGACACCTGCAGGCTGGCGGAAAAGCTGGGAGTGGAAACCGTGGTGACCTTTTCCGGCTGCCCCGGCGACTGCGAAACCTCCCAGCGTCCCAACTGGGTGACCTGCTCCTGGCCGCCGGAGTACGCCGAAACCCTGGATTGGCAGTGGAACCAGGTGCTCATCCCTTATTGGAAGGAAGCGGTCAAGGTCGCCCAGTCCCATGGGGTGAAAAAGATCGCCTTTGAAATGCATCCCGGCTTTTGTGTCTACAACCCCGCCACCCTGCTGCGCATCCGCGCCGCCGTGGGGGATATCATCGGTGCCAACTTCGATCCCAGCCATCTGATCTGGCAAGGGATGGATCCGGTGGCCGCCCTGCGGGAACTCAAGGGCGCGGTGCATCACTTCCACGCCAAGGATACCAAGGTGGACCCCTACAACAAGGCGAAAAACGGCGTGCTGGATACCGGTTCCTACGGCGATTTGCTGGATCGTAGCTGGGTGTTCCGCACCATCGGCTACGGCACGGACGCCAACCTGTGGAAGGATATGATGTCCACCCTCCGGATGATCGGCTACGAGGGGGCCGTCAGCATCGAGCACGAGGACGGCCTGATGTCCGTCAAGCAGGGGCTGGAAAAGGCGGTGGCCTTCCTCAAGGAGGTTATGATCACCGAGCAGCCCGCCGCCATGTGGTGGGCCTGAGTACTTAACTATCCGAAAGGGAAGGATCTGACTGACATGAAACAGTATAAGGCCGCGTTCGTCGGCTACGGCGGTATGGGGCACTGGCATTACACCGGCATCTGCCTGACCGACCGGGTCAAATTCATCGGCGTGTACGACATCAATCCCCAGCGGATGGAGCTGGCTCTCAGCGAAGGGATGGAAAAGGCCTACGGCTCCTATGAGGAGCTGCTGGCGGATAAAGAGGTGGACATTGTGGTGGTGGCCACCCCCAACAATTTTCATTGCCCGCTGGTCTGCCAGGCGCTGGAGGCGGGCAAGACGGTGGTGTGTGAGAAGCCGGTGGCCATGTCTAGCGAAGAGCTGCAGGTCATGATGGACACCGCCGCCCGCACCGGCAGCCTCTTCACCATCCATCAGAATCGGCGGATGGACGCCGACTACCTGCTGATGCGAGAGGCGGCGGAAAAAGGCACGCTGGGCAAGGTGTTCGAAATCGAGTCCCGGGTGACCGGCTCCCGGGGAATCCCCGAGGGCTGGCGGCAATATAAGGTAGCCGGCGGCGGCATGATGCTGGACTGGGGCGTTCACCTCATCGACCAATTGATGATGATGTACGCCGACAAGGCGGTGGTTTCCGTCCAGTGCGATATGTACCACGTGGCCTATCAGGAATGCGACGACGGCTTCCGTCTGATCCTGAAGTTCGAGGACGGCCCCACCGCCATGGTGGAGGTGGGAACCAGCCACTATGTGGAGGCCCCCCGCTGGTATGTCTGCGGGGACCGCGGCGCCCTGGTGATCAACGACTGGAACTGCACCGGCAAGATCATCCGCGCCAGCGAGCATGAGGTAACCTGGGAGGAGGAAATCGTGTATACCAAGGCGGGACCCACCAAAACCATGGCCCCCCGCGCCAAGGATACCATTGAGGAAATCCTCATCAACCCGGACGACTACAGTTCCGATTACGACTCCTATTATCGCAACCTGGCCGCGGCGCTGGATGGCACGGAGGAAATCCGGGTCAAGCCCGCGGAAGCCATGCGGGTGATGAAGGTAATGGAAGCGGCCTTTGAATCCGACAGCAAGCAGCAGATCATCCACTGTCACATCTAAAAAGGGGGACTCATACTATGATTCGCGTTACCGTCTGGAATGAGAATCTCCACGAAAAAAACGATCCCGAGGTTACCCGGCTGTATCCCGGCGGCATCCATGGCCATCTCGCCGGGTATCTCAATACCCTGGAGGGAATCGAGGCCCGCACCGCCACCCAGGATCAGCCGGATTGCGGCCTGAGCGACGAGGTGCTGCAAAACACCGACGTACTGCTCTGGTGGGGGCACTGTTCCCATCATCTGGTGCCCGACGAAATCGCTTCCAAGGTGGTCAACCGCGTTCTCGGGGGGATGGGCTTCATCGCCCTCCACTCCGCCCACTACAGCAAGCCCTTCCGTATGCTGATGGGCACCACCTGCTCCCTGCGCTGGCGGGACGACGAGTTCGAGCGGGTGTGGTGCGTCAATCCCGGGCATCCCATCGCCAAGGGGGTTCCCGCCTGCTTTGTGCTGGAGAAGGAGGAGATGTACGGCGAATTTTTCGACGTGCCTCAACCGGACGAGCAAGTGTTCACCGGCTGGTTCAGGGGCGGCGAGGTATTCCGTTCCGGCTGCTGCTGGCACCGGGGAGCCGGTAAGGTTTTTTATTTCCAGCCCGGCCACGAAACCAATCCCTCCTATAATAATCCCCATGTTCTGCGCATCATCGGCAACGCCGTACGCTGGGCGGAGCCGGTCAACTTCCGGCCGGGGCTCGGCTGTCATCACTACGATGAAACCACCGAGGAGCGGTATGCCTCGGGCCTGGAGGAATCCTACTGAATAGCAGCCTACAAAAAACATCCCGGCGAGATAGGGGGTACCCCTATTCTCGCCGGGATGTTTCTTTTCATCGAGAACTCGCTTCGCCTTGCCTGCAGACAATCCAAAGTACCTCACGGGTTATTGGCCCGCTCCACCCCACCGTAATGTGCGCGGCCCCCATGGACTCAGGAAAGCGGCAGGCCAATCCGCCCTCCCCCTGCTCTGCCGGGATATAGGCGCGGCTTATCGAACCGCCGTATATAAATTCCCAGCCATCAGGCACTGTCTGCAAAGTAGGCTCTGAAACCTGCCGGGCCTCCGGTAGGCATGGCGCCGACTATCCGCGATCTTTTCCATCGTCTCTCTATGACAAGAGGGAAATCGCCCCGTCTTTTCCGCCGTCCGTTTCCACCGCATACGGCCGGGCCCCTCTCCCTTATCCCCGCGATCCCCGCGCAGGGTCGGCAAAGAGAGGAAGCGGGCTTTCCCCCTCTTCCGCCGCCGCTCACTGATTCCGCATGGCGTCGATATAGTCGAGACAGTATTCGTCCTTTCCCAGAATCGCTTCGGCGGCGAGAAGCGCCGTGCGCACCTTGGCGGAGTTGACGTCCAGGATCGCTCCGTCCAGCCCGCAGGAGAGCGCCATGGCCAGAAAGATGCCGTTGATGTTGGCCCGCTGCGGCAATCCGAAGGAGATGTTGGACAATCCGCAAAGGGTCCTCACCTCCGGCAAACGTTCCTTTATCTGGCGAATGGTTTCCAGCGCCGCCCGGGCGGCGCAGTCCGAGGTGGCGATGGACTCCGCCAGCACGTCGATCCATATTTTCTCCGCCGGAACGCCGGCGGCCGCCAGTTTATTCGCCAGCGCCTCGGCGTTGTCCACCCTCTGCCGGGGATCCAGCGGAATCCGCCCATCCGCCATGGGCAGGCAGACCACCCCGGCCCCGGTTTCACCGATAAGAGGCAGCAGCGCGTCGTATCGGGCGTCCAGCGTGACCGAATTCACCATCACCGGCCTGCCTTCCGCCGCCGGAAGCGTCCGGGCCAGCACCTGCGCGTTGGGAGAATCCAGCATGATGCCGCATCCCGATTCCCGCAGCGCCATGGAAACGATCCGGCGCAGCTCCTCCGCCTCTGTCTCCCCCACCAGCGCCGTGTTGATATCCAGATAGGCCGCTCCGCCCGCCTCCTGATCCCGGATCAATTGGAGCAGCGTTTCGTCGTCCCGCTCCTTCATGGCGGCCAGAGTTCTGGGGATAGAGCTATTCAGCTTTTCGCCTATTTTCAGCATGGTCTGTCATCCTTTCTCTCTTTCATTCTCTCGTATATATCGGACCACTGCCCGGGAATAAGCCGTCTTTTTCAGCGGCGTCATCACATAAAAGCCCCCGCAGGCCGGGCGGATGGCGTCGATAATGCGTTTACAATACGCCAGACTGATCTCCATGGTTTCTTCCGGCCCTTTGTCCCGCAGCGCCTCCACCACATCGGCCGGGATTTCGATTCCCGGCAATTCGTTGTTGAGAAAAACGGCGTTGCGATAGCCCGCCACCGGCAGTATACCCGCCATCAGGCGGCAAGGCAGCACTCTCCTCGCCTCCAGAAATCTTTCGACGCTTTTTTCGGAAAAAAGCGGCTGAGTGAAAAGGGCGCCAACCCCGTTCTCGATCTTCCGCTCCGCCCGCTTCAGCTCCTGCTCGAAGTGAACCGCGTTGAGGTTCAGCGCGCCATACAGCCGGTAGGGCGAAGACGGGAAGATTTCCTTGTTCAGGCTGGCGATGAACCGTATGAGCTGCCAGGAGTTCATGCCGAACACACTTTTGGCGGCGGAGCGGTCCTCCGCCGGCACCGGATCCCCGGTGATGGCCAGAATATGCCGCAATCCCAGGATGTTTCCCGCCACCAGGTCCCCCTTCATGGCAATCTGATTCCGATCCCGACAGCACAGGTGGGGAATGGTAAGGATCCCGGTTTCCCGTTGAATCAGCGCCGCGATCATCATGCTGTTGGACCGGGTCTTGGCCATGGGGGAATCGGGTATCGTGATGAAATCCGCACCCGCCTCCTGCATCTCCCGGCTGGCATTCAGGATAAAGTCCGCGTCGGTGTCCGCCGGCGGGCTGATCTCTACCGCGATCGGCGTACGGGAGGGATCCTCCCGGGCCGCCATCTCCCGCCTTTCCTCCGGCCTTTTGGGCCGAACCGCTTCCACCCGGACGCGCCCCGTCCTCAGAGCGGCGCAGGCGGCGGCGATATGCTGTGGCGTGGTGCCGCAGCAGCCGCCCAGCGCCTCCACCCCACAGTCCGCAAGCTGCCGCAGCTTGCCGGCGAAATAGGCGGGATTGTCCACATAAACGCAGCGGCCGTTGACATTGGTGGGATATCCGGCGTTGGGCATGACCGACAGCCGATATTTTCCCGGCTCCACCTTTCGGATCAGCTCCAGCATATGGGCGGGGCCGCAGATGCAGTTGAGCCCCACGATATCCGCTCCCAGCGCGGCCGCTTCGTCGAAGAGATCGGTATAATACCGGCCGGACCGGGTATAGCCGTCCTGGGTCACGGCGAATGAAGCGACAATCACCGCCTGAGGGCACGCAGATCGGATCCGGCGGAACGCTCCGCCGCAGGGCGTCACATCGCTCTGGGTTTCAAACAGGAACCGCTCCGCTCCCGCTTCCAGGAAAACAGAGGCGAGCTCCTCGTATTCCACAGCCGCGTTTTCCTCCGGCGCCGGGCCGATATCCGCGAAAACCAACGTCCCCTTCCCGCCTGCCGCCTCGCATGCCAGCTCGTATCCCCTTTGCAGGAGCCGCCGGCGCAGCGCCGGATCCTCCGTCAGCCGACTGTTGACGCCGTAGGTGTTGGTTTTGACAGCGCCGGCGCCGCCGGCGATATAGGCCTCGTGTATGCGCAAAACCGTATCCGGATCCTGCAGATTCGCCAGTTCCGGGTAAGCCGCCCTATTCCCTGGGAGCGCCAGAGACTCATAATAGGTACCGAAGGCGCCGTCAAACAATAACAGCCGTTCCATCCGCCGTACTCCCCCCTTTAGAATATTAGTATACCATGTCCCAAAGCAAATGTAAATCTGTCTGGACGACGAGACGGCCTGCCCGTCTTGACGGAATGCGGCGGGAGTTATGGAAGCGCAAGGCCCCTTCTCGGCAACTCTTCAAGACCCGCCCCGCCGAGTTTGCCTGTCAACAGCCGTTAAGAAGACTCGGGGATGGCTCGTGATTTCCCCCTTCCAGAAGTCTCCATGAGCTTGCCCCCTCTGTCGACGGCCGTTTCCCCCTTCGTTACCGAAGGGTAACCATGCCACCGGATGGTGCGTACTTTACGTGTTGCAGCCGACGGGCTATAATAAAGCTGCCGACGCAGGGCGGAGGCTCTCCGCCCCTTTTATTTCCGGCCCGGAGGGATCGAGATGGATAAACAGCAAAGCATACAGTACCTGATCCGGAGTCTTCTCCAGGATATGCCCTCTTTGCGAAAGGAGGCCGACGGCTTTCCACCGGACCCGGCCTCCCAGCGCCGCCTTCTGCGCAGCCTGATGAATCTGCGGCCGCCCATGCCGCTGCAGCAGGATTTCTTGCGCGTCCAGGATGCACTGCTCTGTGCAGAAAGGGCGGAAAAGGGCGTGGTGGAGGAGGTGGCGCTGCCGGTCTGCGCCGCCGACCCACATCTGGCGCTGTGGCGGGGCGATATCACCCGCTTGAGGGCCGACGCCATCGTCAATGCGGCCAACAGCACCCTCTTGGGCTGTTTTCATCCCTGCCACGGCTGCATCGACAACGCCATTCATTCCGCCGCCGGTCTCCAGCTGCGGGATGCCTGCCACCGGCTCATACGGGCCCAGGGCCATGACGAACCAGTTGGGAAGGCCAAGCTGACTCCGGGCTACAATCTGCCCAGCCGGTACGTCCTGCACACCGTCGGCCCCCTCGTCAGCGGCCAGCCCACCGCCCTCCAGCGGAGGGAACTGGCCTCCTGCTACCGCTCCTGTCTGGAGTTAGCGGCGGAACACCGCCTGGAAAGCGTGGCTTTCTGCTGTATCTCCACAGGCGAATTTCATTACCCTCATCAGGAGGCGGCGGAAATTGCCGTGAATACGGTAACCGCCTTCCTTCAAAGCCATTCCACCATCAAGAAGGTGATCTTCAATGTATATCAGGAACCCGATGCCCTCCTCTACCGACGGCTGCTGGAAAGCGACTGAGCGGCTGCAGGAATCGCTGGACAAGGCGGAGGCGGTTGTTCTGGGGGCGGGCGCCGGGCTGTCCGCCTCCGCCGGATTCGATTACGCGGGCGAGCGTTTCCGCGCCCATTTTCAGGATTTCGCAGCCGTATACCCCTTCACCGATATGTATGCCGGCGGCTTCTATCCTTACGAAACCCTGGAGGAATACTGGGCCTATTGGAGCCGGTATATCCAGCTCAACCGCTATACCCCGGCTCCCAAGCCCGTTTACGACAGACTGCTGGAGCTGGTGGCGAACAAGGACTACTTCGTCCTCACCACCAACGTGGATCACCAGTTTCAAAAAGCGGGCTTCGACAAACGGCGGCTGTTCTATACCCAGGGCGATTATGGGCTGTGGCAATGCTCCCGGCCCTGTCATGACAAAACCTATGATAACGAGGGCATCGTGCAAAAAATGGTGGATCAGCAGAAAAACCGGCGCGTTCCCACCGAACTGATTCCCCGCTGCCCCGTGTGCGGCCGGCCCATGACCATGAATCTGCGCTGTGACGACCGCTTCGTGCAGGATGAAGGGTGGTATGCCGCCCAAGCCCGCTACGCGGCCTATCTGCGCGAGCATCAAAAGGCGAGGACGCTGTATTGGGAGCTGGGAGTGGGCGGCAACACCCCCGGCATTATCCAATATCCCTTCCGGCGGCTGACCCTGCTCAATCCCAAGGCGGTTTATGCCTGCGTTAATCTTGAGGAAACGGCGATTCCCCGGGAAATCGCCGGGCGCTCCCTTGTCATAAGGGGAGATATCGGCGAGGTCTTAAACCGTCTGAAGGAATAGCGGTCTTTTACGGAACAACGTCCTGCAAAAAACGGCGCGGTATAAAACCGCGCCGTTTTCTTTATTCTCTGTTTTGGATTTCCGCCTGACGCTCCCTCACAAACTGCCGTACCTGCTCGTAATCGGTAAACAAAACCGTCTCATTATATATGTAAGATAGGCTGTAAGCGCATTCCTCCAACGAATATTTTTCAAAAGCATATTGCTCCAGGAGTCTGTCCACGTCCTTCTGAAAACTCTCCGCCCGCAGCTCGGAGATATAACAGCCGAGCTGCCGCGCCAGATCCTCCAGCAATACCCCATGCATGGGCTCTCCCCCTTATTCGACAAACATTTACATGGTTTAATATACCATATATTCCTTCGTTTGTAAACTTAAAGGGTCTATTTTTTTCATATTTTCCCCTTAAAGTGCACTTCTATCGTTTACACTGGATATGGGGGGAGAGCGATGATGGTTTTTGATTTCGGCATCCGACTGCGGGAACTGCGGCGGCGGAAAAAAATGACCCAAGCCCAAGTGGCCAAACGCCTGAATCTTTCCAAAACCGCTGTCAGCGGTTATGAGAACAACACCAAAACCCCTTCGGTGGATGTGCTGATCCAATTGTCCATCCTCTATGGGGTAACCACCGACTACCTGCTGGGGCTGGACAACCGGGAAATGCTCTATGTCGGGGAACTGGGCGGTCGGCAGCGGGAACTGCTGGAAATGCTGGTGTCGGAAATGCGCGGAAAATAAGGGCGGCGGCAGAAAAATGACGCTGGAAACTCTTGCAATACAAGGACAGGCGCATTATAATAAGAGTGTCTCCGCTTATACTAATGGATAGCCCGTAAGGGAGACGGCAGCAAAACTGCCAGAATGACGGGCGGGACAGGCCGGCGGCCCCCGCCGAATGGGAAAGGACAGAAAAACATGACCGTTACAAAAGATACCTTGATCGGAGATATTCTCGATACCGACCGCACCACCGCCACTTATTTCCTGGAAATGGGGATGCACTGCCTGGGCTGCCCCTCCGCCCGCGGCGAAACGCTGGAGCAGGCCTGTCAGGTTCATGGCGTGGACTGCGAAGAGCTGGTGAAGAAGATCAACGACCATATCGCCGGCGGTCAGAACTGAACCGGCAATACAGAGAGGGCGCCGTCAGGCCGAACCGGCCGGTGGCCGCCCTTTTTTTATCCATGGAAACCTTATAGAAAGGCGAATCGGTATGACCTTGGATAAACGGCTGTCTCTGGCAGCTTCCTATGTACGCCCCGGCAGCTGCCTGGCGGATATTGGCACCGATCACGCCCGGCTTCCCACGGCGCTGGTCGCCTCCGGCCGCTGTCCCCGGGCGGTGGCGTCGGATCTGCGGCCGGGGCCGGTAGAGGCGGCCCGGCGCACGGTGGCCGCCGCCGGGCTGGAAACGGTCATCGATATTCGGCTGGGCGACGGCCTGAACACGTTGGCTCCCGACGAAGCGGACGACATCGTGATTGCCGGCATGGGCGGGGAAACCATCGCCGCCATTCTGGAGGCCGCGCCCTGGATAAGGGACAGCCGATACCGGCTTATTTTGCAGCCCATGACCCGTGCCGAACACCTGCATCGGTATCTCCTGCAAAACGGCTTTTCCATCCTCAGGGAGGAAGCGGTGCAGGACGAAGGACGTTTGTATCTGGCACTGCTGGCTGCGTTTTCCGACGCGCCGCCAGCGGAGGAGGGGGATCTGCGCTTTCTCACCGGCGCCCTCTCCCCCACCGGCGCGGGGAAACGGTATATCGAAAAGCAAAGACGGCTTCTGCTGCGGCGGGCGGCCGGTCTGCGCAGCCGCCCGCTTTCATCCGCCGCGGAAAAGGCGGAAGCCGACCGACTGGAAGAAGCGGCCGCCGCCCTGCGGGCTTATGGGGAGGAATCGACATGACAGTTGAAGATATCTACCATTTTCTGAACGAAAAAGCCCCTTTCTCCACCGCGGAGGAATGGGACAACACCGGGCTGCTGGTGGGCGATCCTCAGCGAGAGGTGGCGCGGGTACTGACGGTGCTGGATATCACGCCCGATGCGGTGGAAGCGGCGCAGCGGCTGGGCGCCCAGCTCATCGTCAGCCACCATCCCGTCATCTTCTCCCCTTTGCGCCGGCTGGAGAGCTCCTCTATCCCCTATGCTCTGGCCCAGGCGGATATCGCCGCCGTCTGCGCCCACACCAACCTGGACCGAGCGGCGGGCGGCGTCAACGATACCCTGGCCTCTCTGCTGGGGCTGCGGAGCGTCCAGCCTATGGCGGACGGCCTCTGCCGGATGGGCGTGCTGCCGGAGCCATTGACGCCGGAGGCGTTTGCCCGGCACACCGGTCTGCGGCTGGACACGGCGGTCCGCCTGGCGGCGGGGAGCCGGCCGGTGAGCCGGGTGGCGCTCTGCTCCGGTTCAGGCGGGGAATTCCTTTCCCTCTGCGCGGGAGAGGCGGACGCCTTTGTCACCGGCGAAATCAAGCATCACGAATGGCTGCGGGCGGCGGGAAGCGGCCTGACCGTGGTGGAAGCGGGGCATTACGCCACCGAGGCCGCGGCGGCGGATACCTTGACCGCCTGGCTTACCGCCCGGTTTCCCGGTCTCATCTGCCGCTCCTTCCAGGGACGCCCGCCCTACGCCACCGTCATACCCCAAAATCACTGAATGTCTTCCCGGTTTCCGGGATAAGCTACGAATAAGGAAGGAGCGGTTTTCATGGCGCTGGACGGCGCTTTTTTATCCTGTTTGCGGGAAGAACTGACCGCCGGACTGCCCGATGCG